>JAHWJE010000425.1 GCA_019348575.1 Actinomycetota bacterium
GCCTCCCCTGCCCGGCGGTCTTCGTCGAGTACCCCCTGCTGCTGCCTTTCCTGCTCGACCAAGCGGTGCTGCTGACCGGCGAAGTGGGGCTGCCGGGCCTCTACCCCATCACCGGCGACACCGGCCTGGACGCCGTGCTGGCCGCGGCGGGCGGCGGCCCCGAGACGGTCGCGCGCCTCACCTGGTATGTGACCGACATCGAAGAGTACCGCCGCTCAGCCAAGGCGCTCGGCCCGGTCTATCGCGAGGTCATGGGCCGCCATTTCCCCGCCATGGCGGTGGTCGGCGTCGCCGCCCTCGTCAGCGGCGCAGCCGCGTTCCGTTGCCTGCGCCGGACGTCACGGCTCGCTCGCGGGACCCGGGACCTGATCATCCTTTCCCGGACTGATCCGCTGACGGGCCTCCACAACCGCCGGCACATGGAGGAGCACCTTCTGGCCGCGGTCAGCGCCGCTCGACGTCACGGCCAGCCGCTGTCCGTGCTCTTCATCGACATCGACGATTTCAAGCAGATCAACGACCACTGTGGCTACGAAGGCGGCGACGCGGTCCTGGTCCGCCACCCATTCGACCTCGATGCGGCCGTCGAGCTTGTCCGACTGCGCGTCCAAGCCGCCAAGCAGGCGAAGCGGCGGGATGCGCGGAACCGGGCCGGCACCTTTGACGGTCGCGCGCACATAATCGGCGACGGCGTCGCCGACGATGGCCGCGAGGACTTCCTGCTGCTCGACGGTGTCCCAGATGTAGCGGAAGACCCAGAGGTCCGATCGCAGCGCCTGCCGCCGGCCGCAGAGCAGTGCACTGGCGGCGACGAGGCGCTGGAGCTTCACCGCCCGCCGGTCAGACACCGCCAGCCCCGCGTGCCGCAGGCGGACGACGAGGTCGGCCACGTGCGGGCGGATGGCGTCCAGGTCGACCAGGCCCAGCGCCCCGTGCAGCCGGCGGATGTCGTCAATCGTGACGGCGCGGTGCCGCTCGCGATCGCCCTGGTCGAGCTTCCAGCCGGCGTGCAGCACGTCGCCCAGCCGGTCGGCCGGCACGTTCTCGCAGGTGACGCGCAGGAGGAACCGGTCGAACAGCGCCCCCAGCGCGTCGTCCTCGGGGAGCCGGTTGCTGGCGCCAATGACCATGAGCGTCGGCAGGTCGCGCTTCTCGCGGCCGCGCCGGAAGACGCGCTCGTTCAGCACCATCAGCAGGCTGTTGAGGATCGCGCTGTTGGCGTTGAGCAGCTCGTCGAGGAACACGAGCTGCGCCTCGGGGAGCATCCCCTCGGTGTTGGTGAGCAGCTCACCGTCGCGCAGCTTGCGGATGTCGAAGGGGCCGAACAGTTCGTTCGGCTCGGTGAAGCGGGTGAGCAGGTATTCGAAGATCCGGCCCTCCAGCCGCCGGCCCAGCTCGAAGACGAGCGCACTCTTGGCCGTGCCGGGGGGGCCGAGGAGGAAGAGGTTCTCGCCGGCAACGAGCGCCACGCCCATCAGGTCGATGATCTCGTCCTTGCCGACGAAGGCGCGCTTCATCGGCCCCAGGACTTGCTCCACCAGCCGCCGGCCCAGGCCGGCGCCGGCCGCGCCGTCGCCGTCATGGCCGGCGCGCCCCGGCACACCTTCCAGATCCTGACGAAGCGGCCGGACCGCGCACTGGATTACCTGTCCGTGCCTCGGCGCCTCGAGGACATCTGCGCGCACTGGTATAACGTGAACGGTGCGCCCGCCGAGGCCGAGGCCTGGCCGCTCCCGAACGTCTGGGTCGGAACCAGCGTCGAGGATCAGCGCACCGCCGATGAACGCCAGGGGCACGGAAGCCACCGTGAATGGCAGCACCGTTCGCCAGGCGACGAGATGGGCCAGGTGAAAGCGGGCCGTCACGATGCCCGCCACGAGGACGTTGAGCGCCAGCGCCGTCGGCCGCATCTCGTGCGGTGCCAGGCCGAGCAGCGCCATGGCGGCCAGGTAGCCGGAGGCGCCGGCGTGCCCGACCGACGAGAAAAGGACGGCAATGACGGCGAACGCGCCGGCCAGCAGCACAGCCACCCCGGCCAGAGCGGCCCACTGTCCGCGTCTCACGCCGGCACCGCCACGGCGGCCGGGCCCTTGACCAGCCGGCCGGCGACCTGCGGATCGGTGGGTCCGGCGCCGTAGGACGGGCACAGCGTCGCGATCCCGCACGCGCCGCACGCGGGCGTGCGGGCGTGGCAGACCCGGCGCCCGTGGAAGATCACGCGGTGGCTGAACATCGTCCACTGGGCCCT
>JAHWJE010000426.1 GCA_019348575.1 Actinomycetota bacterium
AGGCCACCAGCAGGAGGTCATCGCCGACCGCGTACAGCTCCCGCACCTTGCCCGAGCCGAGGGGCTGGACACCGTTGAGGACGCGCAGGTTGGCCACATGCGCAGGGTACGAGACGTCAGGTCCGGCGCCGACCCCGGCGCCGGCGGTCATACCGGGACAAGTGCCGGTCGGATGCCCGCAGACCGCGAGTCAGCGCCGACTCACCGCGGCTGGTTTCCAGCCGCCGACGGATCGCGCCCAGGAGCCGGCGCAGCACCGGGACGCCGAAGGCGACCAGGAGCCAGAGTCGGAGGCGGCGACTGAGAAGAGCCCACACAGTGCGATTCCTTGCGTCGAGGTCATCCGGTGTCGTCAACCTGCCCAACGCCGGGTACGTGCAAGCACATGAGGCGTGTCCATCTGACGGCGTCGGGTTCCGTCCAGGGGGTCTTCTTCCGCGCCGCGACGCGTGACGAGGCCCGCCGGCTGGGCCTCACCGGCTGGGTCCGCAACGCACCCGACGGCACGGTCGAATGTGAAGCGCAAGGCGATGACGCCGCAGTCGATTCCCTGATCGACTTCTGCTCCAGCGGACCCGGCCACGCCCGCGTCACAGACCTGCAGGTCACCGACGTCGAGCCTGTCGCCGGCGAGGACTCATTCGACGTCCGGTGAAGCTGTCATCGCCGGACAAGGTGCTGTGGCCGGAGCCGGTCATCACGAAGCGGGAACTCGCCGAGTACTACGCGGCCGCCGCTGATCGGATGCTGCCGCACCTGAAGGACCGCCCGCTGACGTTGCTGCGTGCGAACGCCGGCATCGACAACGAGCGCTTCCTGCAGAAGAACCTGCCCCCGTCGGCCCCGGCCGAGGTGCGCCGCTTCGAGGTGTGGACGGAGACGTCGAGCCGCACCGTCGCGTACGCGCTCGCCGACGATTCCGACGACCTCGCCTACTTTGCGAACCAGAACGCCGTGGAGCTGCACCCGTGGTTCTCGCGCATCGACATGCCGGACCGCGCGGACGCGGTCGCGTTCGACCTCGACCCGTCCGACGGCCGCGTGTCGCTGGCCGGCGCTGCGCTGATGGTCCGAGACGTCCTTGGCGAACTCGGTCTGCAGTCCGTCGTCAAGACCAGCGGGAAGCGCGGCCTGCACCTGTACGTGCCGGTGGAGCGCCGCTACGAGTTCGGCACGCTGCGCGGCTTCGCCCTCGCGGTCGGGCGGATGACGGCGGCGCGTGCTCCCGACGACCTCACCGTCGAGATGCGCAAGGCCGACCGCGGCGACCGCCTGCTGCTGGACTGGTCACGGGCAGGGCGGGCGCAGACACTGGCCGCAGCGTGGAGCCCTCGCGCGCATCCCGCCGGGACGGTGTCCATGCCCCTGTCGTGGGACGAGGCGCTGTCGTCGAGCTTCGAGCCCCGCCGCATCACGATCGACAACGTCTTCCGCCGGCTCGGGCAGGTCACCGACCCGTGGGCAGAACTGCCGACCGGCGAGGTCGCGCTGCGGGACGCGCTGCGGCAGCTCTGACGGCGGCCGTCACTCGTCGGTCACGCATCCGTGGCTGGCGTCCTGCACCAGTTGGATGTACTTCCACAGCGCGCCCCGCTTGGCCTTGAACGGCGGTGCCTGCCACTCGGCCCGTCGCCGGAACAGCTCGTCGTCGGTCAGTGCGACCGAGATCTGGTGGGTCTCGTCGTCGATCGTGAGCGGTTCCCACTCGCGACCGTCCCAGTATTCCCAGACGATGCGTTGGCCGGTCTCCCACGACAGGCGGCGCATCGCTTCGTACTTCTCGAGCTCGCCCGTCGCGATCTCGGCTTCGTCGGTCGGCACCGAGCCAAGACCGAGCTCTTCGTCGAGATGGAAGTACAGACCGAGGGCGTCGTTCGGCGGCCGGATCGGAAAGCCCATGTAGAGCGCCGGCGATTCTTCCGGCTTCGCTTGGAACGGCTGGAAGATCGTGAACTCGGTCCTCGCGACTTCGGTGACGTCCGTGTATTGGAAGTCGTTGAACGCGAGCGCGTGGCGCACGTCGCGATAGTCTTCGCGATAGCGGAAGTTCAGCGAGCGCAGCGCGGGCGGACGCAGCGGGCGCTCGTCCTTGAAGATCCACTTGTCGCCGTCGAGCGAGTAGTTGCCTTGCTCGCCGTAGTCGCCCTTCTCGATGCGGATGCGGATCCACTTCTTCACGACACCGTTGATGTCGTGCTCCGCCATATCTTTCGGGCGGCGGAAGCTGATCACGCCGGATTGCGAG
>JAHWJE010000427.1 GCA_019348575.1 Actinomycetota bacterium
ATCCTCAGCCACGGCTTCTTCCGCGTGACGCGAGACGCCGACTTCGAGGTCTCCGACGAGGCGGACGACCTGCTGCAGGCCGTCGAGGCCGAGCTGCGCCGGCGGCGGATGGGCGAGGCGGTGCGCCTGGAGGTCGACGTCGACATCGACCGCGGCGTGCGCAAGCTGCTGCGCCAGGCGCTCGACCTCGAGGAGCGCCAGGTCTACGACGTCGACGGCATCCTCGGCCTCGGCGACCTGTGGCAGATCTACGGCGTGCGCGGCTTCGACGAGTTGCGCGACCCGCCGTGGACGCCGGTCACGCAGCCGCGGCTGCAGGGCCACGACTCCAAGCCCGTCAACGTGCTGCGCGAGATGCGGCGCGGGGACATCCTCGTGCACCACCCGTTCGACTCGTTTGCGACCTCCGTCGAGCGCTTCGTCGAGCAGGCCGTCAGCGATCCGGACGTGCTCGCGATCAAGCAGACCGTCTACCGCACGTCGGATGACTCGCGCCTCGTCCAGGCGCTGATCCGCGCGACGGAGGCCGGCAAGCAGGCGGTCTGCATGGTCGAGCTCAAGGCGCGCTTCGACGAGCAGGCGAACATCGGCTGGGCGCGCTCGCTCGAGCAGTCCGGCGTGCATGTCGTCTACGGCTATCCGGGCCTGAAGACGCACGCCAAGTGCATCCTCGTCGTGCGCCGCGAGGGCAAGGGCGTGCGCCACTACGTCCACATCGGGACGGGCAACTACCACCCCAAGACCGCCGGCCTGTACACCGACTTCGGGCTGTTCACCTGCGACGAGGAGATCGGCAACGACGTCGCGGAGATGTTCAACTTCCTCACCGGAATGGGGCGCCCGAGCGGGTACCGCAAGGTGCTGATCGCGCCGCGCGGCATGCGCGAGGGGATCCTCGAGGAGATCAAGCGCACGGTCGCCGCCCACGAGCGCGGCGAGCCCGCGCGGATCCGCCTGAAGATGAACGCGCTCGTCGACCGGCGCTGCATCCGGGCGCTGTACCGCGCCTCGCAGGCGGGCGTGCCGGTGTCGCTCAACGTGCGCGGCATCTGCTGCCTGCGCCCCGGCGTGCCCGGCATCTCGGAGAACATCACCGTCGTGAGCGTGCTCGGGCGCTTCCTCGAGCACTCGCGCATCTACAGCTTCGAGCGCGGCGGCGAGACGCGCGTCCTGATCGGCTCGGCCGATCTCATGCCGCGCAACCTCGACACCCGCGTCGAGCTCATCACGCCCGTCGAGGACGCCGCCGCCAAGGCCGACCTGCTCGACACGCTCGAGCGGTCGCTGCAGACCGACGTACACGCCTGGGAGCTGCGCTCCGACGGCTCGTGGCGCAAGCGCCAGCCGGGTGAGAAGCCGCGCTCGGTGCAGAGCGAGCTCATGGTCCTGCACGCCGCGCGCGCGAGCGAGAGCTCGCCGCCGGAAGAGGAGTGACGCAGGGCGGGCGCCCGCTGCCGGCGCCCGCGCACGCGCGCCGCGGCACGCGCGCGTGTCAGCGCCAATGCGCCAGCGCGTGATCTGGCGGCTCGCCGAGCACGCTAACTGCATCCAACCTGTCAACTTCGAGTCCGGAGGCACGTTTTCGTGACCGACTCAGCACTGCGTGAGCTCGCAGACGATCCGTCTTCGCGCAAGCGCTTCTTCAAGATGCTCGGCGGTGCCGGCGCGGTCAGCGCCGCCACCGTCTTCCTGGCCGCCTGCGGCGGCGACGACGAGGAGAAGCCTCCGGCGGCGGCCGCCGTCAAGAACGAGAACACGTCGGACCTGGAGGTCCTCAACTACGCGCTGACGCTCGAGTTCCTCGAGGCGGAGTTCTACGACAAGGTCATCGAAAGCGGCCTCGTCAAGGACCAGAAGGTCGCCGACCTCGCGAAGAAGTTCGGCGAGACCGAGCAGGAGCACGTCGACGCCCTCACGGCGACGATCAAGAAGCTCGGCGGCACGCCGGTCAAGGCGCCCAAGACGAAGTTCGAGGAGACGCTCGAGAAGGGCCTCGAGGAGACCCTCAACACCGCCGCCACCGTCGAGAACCTCGGCGCCGCAGCGTACCTCGGGCAGGCCGGCGCTATCAAGAACAAGGAAGTGCTCGCCGCCGCGCTCGCCATTCACACCGTGGAGGCCCGGCACGCCGCCGCGCTGAACCACCTCGTCGGCCGCGGCTTCGCGGGCGACGGTGAGCTGTCGGGGTCGATCCCCACCGGCGCGTTCGCCAAGCCGATGGACATGGCGGCGGTC
>JAHWJE010000428.1 GCA_019348575.1 Actinomycetota bacterium
AGTGTACGACAAGATCGGCATCTTTCCTGCCGATCTGCTCCGTACAGTTCGAATAGGCCGCGTCCTGCCCTCCACAGACGCCCCTAGCCTGCACTCGTGACGCTGCGCCGCCGCATGGCCGCCGCTCTGGTGCTGGTGGTGGTGTCCGTGGCCGTCGGAGGTGCCAGCGTGCCCGCCGGGGCCCAGCAGTCCTCCGAGCGGATCACCGACTACGACGTCGAACTGGTCGTCGAGGACGACGGTGACCTGCTGGTCGAGGAGACGGTCGTCTACGACTTCGGCCCGTTCCGGCGGCGCGGCATCTTCCGCGACCTCCCCGTGCGGGGCCGCTACGACGACGTCCGCGAGGGGTTCGACCGCATCTTCCCCCTTGACGTCCTCTCGGTGTCGGCGTCGGCGGGAACGCCGGCCGGCTACCAGGTGCTGACCGAGAACGACACCGCCCGCATCCGCATCGGCGACCCCAACCGGACCATCTCCGGCCGCCACACCTACCGGATCACCTATCGGATGAGGGGCGTGCTCAACGGCTTCGAGGACCACGACGAGCTGTTCTGGAACGTGGTGGGCGCCGGCTGGGACGTCCCCATCGAACAGGCCACGGCCCGGGTCGAGGTACCGGGGCCGGTCGGAGAGATCGCCTGCTTCGCCGGGCCCGTGCGGTCCACCTCGCCCTGCGACGAGTTGAGCTCCGAGGGCAGCACGGCCACGTTCTCCCATGCCGGGCTGCGGGCCCAGGAGGCGTTCACCGTGGTGGTGGGCTTCCCGACCGGCATCGTCCCGACGCCCGAGCCCATCCTCGAGGAGCGCTGGAGCCTGGCCCGGGCCTTCTCCCTGACACCGGCCACGCTCGGCGGCGCCGGCATCCTGCTGGCGGGGGTGCTGGCCTGGTTCGCCCGCCTCGTCTGGCGCACCGGCCGGGACCGGCGCTGGATCGGGTCGGAGGTCGACATCGCCTTCGGCGGCGACGATCCCCACGCCGAGGACCAGGCGGTGCCCCTGCTGGAGCGCCACCGGCCCCCAGTGGAGTTCGTCCCGCCCGACGGCATCCGCCCCGGCCAGATGGGCACCCTGATCGACGAGGTCGCCCATCCCCTCGACGTGACCGCCACCATCATCGACTTGGCCGTGCGGGGCTACCTGTGCATCGAGGAGCTGCCGGCAAAGGGCGTCTTCGCCAAGAAGCCGGACTGGGAGCTCGTTCGCACGCTCGATCCCGAGGGCCTGTTGCGCTACGAGACCCTGCTGTTCGACGCCCTGTTCGAGGACGGGCCCCGGGTCGAGGTCTCAGAGCTGAGCGGCACCTTCGCCCAGCACCTGCGGGCGGTGCAGAACGCCCTCTACCTCGACGTGAAGCACCAGGGATGGTTCAGCGCCCGGCCCGACCACGTCCGGGAGCACTGGCTGGGCGTCGGCGCCGGGGTGCTCGTGGTCGGCGTCATCGTGGTGGCACTGACCGCCTGGAAGACGTCATGGGGTCTGGTCCCCCTCCCCGTGGTCGTGGCCGGGGTCCTGCTGCTCGCCGGGGCGCGCTGGATGCCCCGGCGCACCGCCAAGGGCACCGGCACCCTGCGCCGGGTGCTCGGCTTCCGCCGCTTCATCGACGAGTCGGAGGCCGAGCGGGCCCAGTTCGCCGAGCGCCAGCACCTGTTCTCCGAGTACCTGCCCTACGCCGTGGTCTTCGGCGCCACCGAGAAGTGGGCCAAGGCCTTCGCCGGCCTCGACGGCGCCCTGCCGGAGATGGGCTGGTACGCCTCGCCCAACCCCTTCACCTTCGCCTACTTCGCCAGCTCCATCAACGGGTTCTCGGTGACCACGGCGGGCACGCTGACCGCGGTTCCGGCCGGGTCGGGCTTCAGCAGCGGCGGGGGCTTCGGGGGCGGCAGTGGCTTCGGCGGTGGTGGCTTCTCCGGCGGCGGCATGGGCGGTGGCGGCGGGGGGTCGTGGTAGCGGCGGGCGCGGCGGGCGCCGGGGCAGGGGTGCGCCGGGCCTAACGTGATCGGATGCCGAGACAGGTGGCCGAGGACATGGTGCGGAGCCGGCGCTTCGGCCCCCGGGTGCGGGTCCGGGTCGACCTGCACGGGGTCTCCGTCTTCGGGCGGGGCGACGAGCGCACGCTGATCCGCTGGGAGTGGATCGAGCAGATCCGTGTCGGTGACGGCGTCGAGGTCACCTCGGCCAACGCCGAGCTGGTCATCCCTTCCGGGGCGTTCGGCCTCGATCCGCCGGC
>JAHWJE010000429.1 GCA_019348575.1 Actinomycetota bacterium
CAAGACGCTGATCAGCGAGTTCCAGTACCCGCGGCTGGGGCCGGGGCAGATGTGGGAGAAGTTCGCCGCCCGTGTCACGGAGATGGGCGGGCGCGTCCGGCTGAACGAGGAGACGGTGGCGCTGCACCGCGACGGCCGGCGGGTGACGCACGTCACCACCCGCGCCGCCGACGAGATGCTGCGCGACTCGCTGCACGCGCCGCTCGCCGGCGACGCGATCGCGCTCGGCTCGGGCTTTCCCGACCCCGAGCTGTGCCCCTCCGAGGAGCTGGGCGTGCTCGCGGCCGCCGTCGGGCGCGAGAGCCCGCGCGCGATCACCGACTACCTGCAGGTCGAGGGCCAGCCCGAGCTGCGCGAGCGCCTCGCCGAGCTCGGGCTCGTCGCCGGCTACGCGACGAGCGCCGACGAGATCCTCGTCACGACGGGCGCGCGCCAGGCGATCGACCTCGTCGCGCGCGCGCTCCTCGGCCCGGGCGACGTCGCGGTCGTCGAGTCGCCGACGTTCGCCGGGGCGCTCGCGTCGCTGCAGGCGACGGGGGCGCGCGTGCTGGCGCTGCCGGTCGACGCCGACGGAGCCGACATCGACGCGCTCGAGCGGATCCTCGGGCGTCACGAGATCAAGCTCGTCGTGCTCCAGGAGGCCTGCCAGAACCCGACCGGGGCCGACCTCTCGCCGGCGCGCCGCGCGCGCCTGGTCGAGCTTGCGCGCACGCGCGGCTTCTTCGTCCTCGACGACGGCGTGTACGCGACGATGCGCTTCGACGGCCCGCCGCGCCGGCGGCTGCGTGCCGATGCGCCGTCGCACGTCATCTACGTCGACTCGCTCTCCAAGACGATCGGCGGCGGCCTGCGGGTCGGCTGGATCGCCGCCTGCGGGCCGATCTTCGGGCGCCTCGTGCAGCTGAAGATCGACTCGGACATCCACACGGCGGCGCTGCCCCAGCACCTCGCGGCGCGCTACCTGCGCGGCGACCGCCACGAGCAGCTGCTGGCCCGCGCGCTGCCGGTCTACCGCACGCGCCGCGACGCGCTGCTGGCCGCGCTCGACCGCCACCTCGCGCACGACGCGACCTGGAACGTGCCGGTCGGCGGCCACCACGTCTGGGTCACGTTGCGCGACCCCGTCGACGAGCGCGCGCTGTACGTCGAGGCGCTGCGCGCCGGAACGACCTTCCTGCCCGGCGGCGCGGTGACGGCGCAGAAGTCCTCGCGCACGAGCATGCGCCTCTCCTTCGGGCTCGTCGAGCCGGCGCTGCTCGACGAGGGCGTGCGACGGCTGGCGGTCGCGCTGCGCGAGGTCAGGCGGCGCGGGCGGGCGGCGTCGACCGGCGCGCTGTCCTGAGCGCCCTAGGTCGCGCCGGGAGTCCCGACGATGTTCGGGGGCGTCTCGCCGGGCAGGTGGAGCAGATTGCGCACGTCGCGCACACCGGTCACCTTGCGCGCCGCCGTCTCGAGCGCGGCGCCCTGCGAGGCGTCGTCGACCTCGCCGCGCAGCTCGACGATGCCGTCGACGACGAGCACGTCGACCGCCCCCTTCGGCGCGTCCGCCGGGCGGAAGATCTCGCTCTCCACCTTGCTCTTGAGCGTGTTGTCGTCGTCCGGGGCACTGTCGCCGCCGGTCGCGACGTGCTGCTGGTGGCGCGCCCCGGCACCGGCGGCTCGGCGGCCGGGCTGCTCGCCGGGCTCGTGACGCCCGGCCGCACGCTGTGGGTCCGACCGCCGGGCGGTCCGCAGGCCGGCCCGGTGCCGGTCGTGCCCGAGCCCGAGCCGCGCGTCGTGGAGGTCGCGCGACATTCGGACGTGCGGCCCGATTCGCGGCAGCTCGAAGACGGCGGTCTCCGTCCGGAACCCCGCTCGCGCGTAGAAGCCCTCGGCCGGCAGCCGCGCGTGGCACCACACGCGCCGGCCGCCGCAGGCGTGGACGTGCGCGACGACGAAGGTGTGGTGCGGGCCCTCGCCCACGACGAGCGTGTCGATCCCGGCGTCGGCGGCCTCGCGCACGACCGGCTTGGCGTTGAAGGCGATCCCGAGCCCGGCCGCGGCGAGCATGTCCAGGTCGTTCGCTCCGTCGCCGATCGCGACCGTCTGCGCCATCGTCACGCCCTGCAGCGCGGCGAACTCGCGCAGCGCCTGCGCCTTTCGCTCCCGGTCCACCACCGGGCCGAGCACGCGGCCGGTGAGCCGTCCGTCGATGACCTCGAGCGTGTTCGACAGCGCGTGGTCCAGGCC
>JAHWJE010000042.1 GCA_019348575.1 Actinomycetota bacterium
AACTGCCGGTTGTCGGCGCCCGCGAGCCGCGGTGACTGCGCGTAGGTCGGCCCGGTGAACGCCGGGTCACCCGCTCCCGTCCCGTCGTAGACGGTCATCCAGCGCGCCGGGCCGTAGGTCTCGCCGGCGGCGTTGAGCCGCGCGAGCCACGGCGTCCCAGCGGCGATCTCGTCGCAGGACACCACCCGACCCTCGGTGCCGGGCGGGCAGAAGGAGGTGCCGCGGTTGGCGCCCGCGATCCCGACGAAGGCGACCAGGTCCTGGCGCAGCCCGGGGTGCACGCGCGGCAGCGCGAACTGCTCCGTCGCGCCGATCGACACGGCCGGACGGCCGTCGAAGCGGCGCACGTCGCGCGCGGTGCGCTCGGTGACGAGCCGGCCGTCGCGAAACGCGTACGCCGGCGCTGCGAGCATCCCGGCGGCCGACGCGCGCGTGCCGCCGCTCGGTCGAGCGCCGCCGCCGACGAAGTAGCCGACGTCGACGCTCACGGCGCGTTCGCCCGCCTCGCGCAGCACAAGCGCGCCCGCGAGGTTCCCCGGGACGTAGTCGTAGCCGAACGCGGTCAGCAGCCCGACGCCGGCGGCCTCGGCGGCGGCGGCGCGCTCTTCGAAGACGGCGCGGATGAACGGCGACTCGCCCGTCGAGTCGACGTAGTGCGCGCCGGCGTCGAGCGCCGCGTCCAGCGCGGGCCCGCCCCAGCGCAGGAACGGGCCCACCGTCGAGACGAGCACGTCGCCCGGCTCGAGCAGGGAGCGGATGCTCTGGGGCTGCATGACGTCGGCGACCGCGCAGTCCAATCCGCCGAGCTCGGCGGCCAGCGCCTCCACGCGCTCGCGCGAGCGCGCCGCCAGGACCGGCGCGGCGCCGCGCGCCACCATGGCGCGCGCCGCGAGTCGCCCGGTGTACCCCGTCGCCCCGAACAGGACGATGCGCCCGGCCACGCCTTTCACGCTACATCACGGCTTTGCGCCCGCGACACGGGTACCCTGAGCGGCAGCGATGGACGAACGGGTCCTGGCCGAGAGGCTCATCACCTATGACACGTCCACCAGCGACGGCCTGCGCGCTGCGGTCGGCTTCGTGAAGGGTTGGCTCGAAGCCCGCGAGGTCCCGGTGTCGGGGCGCGAGTTCGGCGGTCTGCCGGTGGTGCTCGCCGACGTCGGGCCCGCCGACGGCCCCTGCGTGATCCTGCACGGCCACGTCGACGTGGTGCCCGCTCACGAGGGGCAGTTCCAGCCGCGCGTCGAGGGCGACCGGCTGATCGGCCGCGGCGCCTACGACATGAAGGGCGGCCTCGCGGCGATGATGTGCGCCGTCCACGACATCGCCCAGAACGGCCGCGTCCGCGTGCGCTTCATCTGCGTCCCCGACGAGGAGTCCGACAACCTGGACTTCCGCTGCACGCAGGCGCTCGTCGAGGAGGGGATGCGCGGCGACTTCGCGATCACCGGCGAGCCGACGGACCTGCACATCGGCGTGCAGGCCAAGGGGGTTCTGGCGATCCGCGTCGAAATCAGCGGAACCGCCGCGCACGGCTCGACGCCGTGGGTCGGCGACAACGCGATCCTCAAGGCCTACGACATGTTCCGTCGCATCGAGACCCTACGCTTCAGTCGCGAGTCGTCGGACCTCTTCGACCGCCCGTCGATCAACATCGCGCGGATCGCCGGCGGCGACGCCTTCAACAAGGTGCCCGACCGCTGCACGATGGACATCGACATCCGCTTCCTGCCCAAGCAGGACCCGGGCGAGATCCTCGCCGAGATCCGCGCGCTGGGCGACGACGTGCGCATCATCAAGACCTTCCAGCGCGCGCCCGCGCGCGTCTCGCGCTCGAACCCCTACGTCCGAGCGCTGCGCGAGGCGGTCTCCAACTCGCTCGACGACGAGGCGGTCTCGATCGGACGCGACGGCGCCTCGGACGCGATCTCCTTCCTCGAAGCGGGCGTGCCGGCGGTGGAGTTCGGCCCCACCGGCGGCGGCCATCACGGGCCCGACGAGTGGGTGTCGATCGAGTCGCTGGCGCGCTACCGCCAGGCGCTGCGCGACTTCGTCGCCGGCCTGCCCGAATGGCTCGCGCGCGAGGAGACCGACCCCGCCCGCCCCGGCCGCCCGCCGCTGCGTGCCGTCGACGCGGGCCTGACCGCATGAGCGTGTACGAGGGCGAGAGCGCGCCACGGCCGGGCGCGGAGATGTGGAAGAGGTTCGCGCTCGGCGCCGTGCTCGTGATCTCGCTGACGGCGACGGCGGTCGCCAGCGGCGTGCTGCTGCAGGTGCACGAGACGATCGACGTCTTCCAGAACAACTCGACGCCGATACCCGGCATCAAGAACGTCCTCGACGACGTCGACCCGGGCGGCCCGCAGACGATCCTCGTGCTGGGCTCCGACCGCCGCTACGGCGACAAGAAGGCGGGGATCCCGGCACGATCGGACACGATCATCGTCGTTCGGCTGGATCCGGACAAGAAGGCGACCGCAGTCATGTCGATCCCGCGCGACCTGAAGGTCGACATCCCCGGTCACGGCACGGGCAAGATCAACACGGCGTACGCGCTCGGCGGGCCGCGACTGTCCGTGCGCACCGTCAAGAACCTGCTCAACCTCCCGATCAGCCACGTCGTCAACGTCAACTTCGGCGGCTTCCGGCGCGCGGTCGACCGCCTCGGCTGCGTCTACGTCGACATCGACCGGCGCTACTTCAACGACCGCGGCGGCCCCGGCGGCTACGCGACGATCGACCTCAAGCCCGGCTACCAGAAGCTCTGCGGCAAGGACGCGCTGGACTTCGTGCGCTACCGGCACACCGACGACGACTTCGTGCGGGCCGCCCGCCAGCAGGAGTTCCTGCGCCATGCGAAGGACCAGGTCGGCCTCGGCAAGGTGTTCGGCGACCGCGAGCAGCTGCTGAGGATCTTCGGGCAGTACACCCAGACCGACATCGCGCGCGACAACGACCCCGCGATCCTGCGCCTCATCCGCCTGGCCTACGAGTCGTCGAAGAACCCGATCCACGAGGTGAAGTTCCGCGGCGAGCAGACGTCGCCGGAGTACGTCGAGATCACGTCCGAGAACCTGCAGAAGACCGTCGACGAGTTCATCGACGTCGGGATGGGGGCCGCGATCGAGTCGCGCGCCGCCGCCGAGGAGCAGCGCGCGCGCAAGAAGCCCAAGCGCATCAAGGCGCGCAGGAAGCTCGCGCGGGGACTCGTCATGCGCGAGGAGGCCGGCGAGAACCACGTCCTGGAGATCACGACCAGGCAGCGGACGCTGCCCGTGTACTTCCCCAAGGCGATCCTCGCCGCCGGCTCCTACCAGCGCGAGAGCCCGCGCCTGTACGACATCTACGACCGCAGCAAGCACCGGTACCGCGCCTACCGGCTCGTCCTCTCGCAGGGCGAGAACGGCCAGTACTACGGCGTGCAGGGGACGACGTGGAAGGCGCCGCCGATCCTCGACAACCCGACCGACGAGGTGCGCATGCGCAAGCGCACGTACAAGCGCTACTTCGACGGTCGCAAGATCCGCCTGATCGCGTGGGAGACGCCGAGGGCGGTGTACTGGGTCTCCAACACGCTCTCACACAGGCTGACGAACGCGCAGATGATGGACATCGCCCGCTCGCTGCAGCGGATCGGTCAGTAGCGCGCCGCGCCGCCGGCGCGTGCGCGACGCCCCCGTTCGCCGCGTGGCATCCCCGCGGGTTCGCGGTGGGCAGTAACGTGCGCCGCCGTATGAGCGACGATCGGCAACCCATCGCGGTCATCGGGACGGGCTATGTGGGCCTCGTGACGGCTGCGGGCTTCGCCCACCTCGGAAGCGACGTCCACTGCATCGACATCGACGCGGAGAAGATCGCGCGCCTGGCGGCGGGCGACATCCCGATCTACGAGCCGGGACTGGCCGACATCGTCGCCGCCAACCGCGAGCGGCTGCACTTCTCGACCGACATCGCCGACGCGCTCGAGCACGCGCGGCTGCTGTTCGTCGCGGTCGGCACGCCGCCGACATATTCGGGCGACGCCGACCTGTCGGCCGTCTACGCCGTCGTCGAAGCGATTCCCGCCTCTGACCGCCATGCCCTCGTCATGAAGTCCACGGTGCCTGCCGGCACCGGCGCCTCGATCAAGCGCGTCCTCGCCGAGCAGGGCAAGCAGGGCCTGTCCTACGTCTCGTGCCCGGAGTTCCTCAAGGAGGGCTCGGCGGTCCACGACTTCCTCAACCCCGACCGCGTCGTCGTCGGCGACGACGGCGACTGGGCCGGCGACGCCGTCGTCGACCTCTACGCGCCGCTCGACGCCACGCTCGTGCGCACCGACGTCGCCTCGGCCGAGATGGTCAAGCTCGCCTCCAACGCCTTTCTCGCCACGAAGATCTCGTTCATCAACGAGATCGCCAACGTCTGCGAGGAGACCGGCGCCGACGTGATCGAGGTCGCGCGCGGGATGGGCCTCGACGACCGGATCGGCCAGAAGTTCCTGCAGGCGGGGATCGGCTACGGCGGAAGCTGCTTTCCGAAGGACGTGAGCGCGCTCAAGCAGCTCGCCGGCAACTCGGGCTATCACTTCCAGTTGCTCAACGCGGTCATCGAGGTCAACGAGCTGCAGAAGCGGCGCGTCATCTCCAAGCTGCAGAAGCACCTCGGCTCGCTCGTCGGCAGGAACATCGCGCTGCTCGGGCTGGCCTTCAAGCCCAACACCGACGACATGCGCGAGGCGTCGTCGCTCGTGCTCAGCGCGCGCCTGCAGGCCGACGGGGCGAAGGTCCGCGTCTATGACCCGATCGCCGAGGCGGAGGCGCGGCGGCTGATCCAAGGGGTGCACTTCGCCTCCGGCGCACTGGATGCGATCGAGGGCGCGGACGCGGTCGTGCTCGTCACCGAATGGAGCGAGTTCGTCGACCTCGACTGGGCCGAGGTCGCGTCGCGGATGGCGGGCAAGCTCGTGCTCGACGGGCGCAACGCGCTCGATCGCGAGGCGATCGCCGCCGCGGGCCTGACCTACGAGGGCATCGGACGCAGAACGCTGACATCCTTGACGTAGATGGCCGTGGCGAACGCGATCAGATGCAGGCGGTGATCCTCGTCGGCGGAGAGGGAACCAGGCTGCGGCCGCTCACGTCCACGCTGCCCAAGCCCGTCGTCTCGCTGGTCGACCGGCCGATGATGGTCTACATGCTCGAGTGGCTGCGCGGCCACGGCATCGACGACGTGATCATGTCCTGCGGCTTCAAGGCGACGAAGGTGCGCGAGGTGCTCGGCGACGGCTCCGCGCTGGGGATCAGGCTGCGCTTCGTCGAGGAGCCCGATCCGCGCGGGACCGCGGGTGCGCTGAAGTTCGCGGAGGACTTGCTCGACGGGCGCTTCGTCATGCTCAACGGAGACGTGCTGACCGATATCGACCTCAGCGCGCAGATCGCGCAGCACGAGCAGACCGGCGCCGTCGGGACGCTCGCGCTCGTGGCCGTCGCCGACCCGTCGAGCTACGGGCTCGTCGCCCTGCGCGAGGACTCGGCGGTCGCGGAGTTCCTCGAGAAGCCGTCGGCCGACACCGTGCACGACACGAACCTCGTCTCCGCCGGCGCCTACGTCCTAGAGCGCTCGGTGCTCGACCTCATCGCGCCCGACAAGAACGTCTCGATCGAGCGCGAGGTCTGGCCGGCGCTCGTCGACGACGGCCTGTACGGCTTCGTCGACGACGACGCCTACTGGATCGACGTCGGCACCCCTGAGCGCTACCTGCAGGCGACGTTCGACATCCTCGAGGGCAACGTGCGCACCGGCGTCGCCGCGCGGCTCGGCGACGGATACCTCGCCGTCGACCCGTCGGCGCAGGTCGCCGGGCGCGCGGTCCCGCCGGCGGTCGTCGGCGCCCGCTCGCTGATCGCAGACGGCGCGCGCGTCGGCAGCCTCGCGGTCCTCGGCGACGACGTCACCGTCGGCGAGAGCTCGGTCGTCGAGCGCGCGGTCGTCCTGCACGGCACGCGGATCGGCGACGGCTGCGTGCTACGCGACTGCATCGTCGGCCCCGGCGTGCGCATCGGCGACCGCAGCCAGGTGATCGGCGGGGCGATGCTCGGCGAAGGCGTCGTGATCGGCTCTGACAACGTGGTCGCGCGTGGTGCGCGCCTGTTCCCCGGCATGGAGGTACCCGATGGCGGCCTCACCTTCTGAGACGACCGAGCTGCGCTTGGACGCAGAGACGATCGGCGCGGTCGACGCGTCGGACATGCTCGCCGACATCGTCGGCCTGCCCGAGCATCTGCGCGACGCGCTCTGGAAGGTGGAGTCGGCGAACCTGCAGCCGTGGGACTCGCCGGGCGGGCTCGTCGTCGCCGGCATGGGCGGCTCGGCCGTCGGCGGCTCGCTGGCCCGGGTGATGCTCGGCGACCACGCCTCGCGCCCGATCCTCGCCTCGCGCGCATACGGCCTGCCGGCCTGGACGACGCCCGAGACGACGGTCCTGTGCTCCTCCTACTCCGGCGACACCGAGGAGACGCTCGCCTGCTACGAGGCCGCCGGGGCGCTCGGCGCCAGGCGGGTGGTCGTCACCAGCGGCGGCAAGCTCGCCGAGATCGCCCGCGCCGACGCCGTCCCGGTCATCCCGGTCGCCGGCGGCCTCCAGCCGCGCGCCGCGGTCGCCTATGTGACCGTCGCCGCGCTCGAGGTCGCGCGGCTGTGCGGCGCCGGACCGCGGATGGGATCGGAGATCGACGTCGCCGCCGACCATCTCGAGCAGCTCGTCGTCGAGTGGGGCGCGGAGGGCGCCGCGGACTGCACCGCCAAGGCGCTCGCGCGGGCGCTCTACGACAGCATCCCGGTGATCGCCGGCGCCGGCCTGACGTCGCCGATCGCCTACCGCTGGAAGACGCAGTTCAACGAGAACGCGAAGATCCCGTCGTTCACGCACGAGCTGCCCGAGCTGTGTCACAACGAGCTCATCGGGTGGACCGGCGCGCCCACGCTGGGGCGCTTCGCCGCGATCTTCCTCGACGACAGCGACACGCACCCGCGCATCAAGGAGCGCATCGCGCTGACGCGCGAGCTGATCGGCGATTCGGCGACCGGCACGCACGTCGTGCACTCGCGCGGCGACACCGCGGTCCAGCGCGTGCTCTCGCTCGTCCTGCTGGGGGACCTCGTCTCGCTGTACGTCGCGGTGCTGCGCGGCACCGACCCGACGCCGGTCGAGATGCTCGAGACCCTCAAGCAGCGGCTGGCGGGGACGGGCTGAGCGCAGCGCGAGGAGGCCGACCGCCCGTCCTCGGGCAACCTTGACACAACCGTGGTAAGGTTTCGGCCGGATGGACGCCCTGACGATCCAGGAGGCTGCGCAGACCACGGAGTGGTCGCCGCGCATGCTGCGCTACATCGAGCGCGCCGGGCTCATCGAGCCGCAGCGCTCGGGGTCCGGCTACCGGCTCTACGGTCCCGGCGAGCTTCAGCGCCTGCGCACCCTGCGCGAGCTCGCGACCCGTTTCGGGATCGGCCTCGCGGAGATCGGCTTCGCGATGCGGCTGCGCCGCGACGAGGAGCTCGCGGGGGCCGTGGACGCGTGGTTCGAAGCCGAGCCCCGGCGTCCGCAAGACGTTGCGCCGGCCGAATGGCTGCGCTGGGAGCAGGACAAGCACACGAAGCTGCTGGCGCTCGCCGCCGCAGCCGCCCGCGACACCGGCGACATCGCGCGCCTGAACGAGGAGATCCACCGCACATGAACCCGCCCACCGCAGCCGTCGACACGAAGCTCGACTACAAGGTCGCCGACATCGCGCTCGCCGACTACGGCCGCAAGGAGATCGAGCTCGCCGAGCACGAGATGCCCGGCCTCATGCAGACCCGCGCGGAGTACGCCGACGCCCAGCCGCTGAAGGGGGCGCGGATCATGGGCTCGCTGCACATGACGATCCAGACGGCCGTCCTGATCGAGACGCTGACGTCGCTCGGCGCCGAGGTCCGCTGGTGCAGCTGCAACATCTTCTCCACCCAGGATCACGCCGCCGCCGCGGCCGTCGTCGGTCCCGACGGCACCGTCGACGATCCCAAGGGCGTGCCGATCTTCGCCTGGAAGGGCGAGAGCCTCGACGAGTACTGGTGGTGCACCGAGCAGGCGCTGACGTGGCCCGGCCATGACGGCCCGAACCTCATCCTCGACGACGGCGGCGACGCCACGATGCTCGTCCACAAGGGCGTCGAGTACGAGGCCGCGGGCGCGGCGCCCGACCCGTCGACGGGCGAGTCGGAGGAGTTCGTCTCGTTCTTGAAGGTGCTCAACCGCTCGCTGGCCGAGGACGCCCAGCGCTTCACGAAGATGGCCGCGGGCATCGTCGGCGTCTCGGAGGAGACGACGACCGGCGTCGGGCGCCTGTATCAGATGGCCAAGCAGGGCAAGCTCCTGTTCTCGGCGATCAACGTCAACGACTCCGTCACGAAGTCGAAGTTCGACAACCTCTACGGCTGCCGGCACTCGCTCGTCGACGGGATCTTCCGTGCGACGGACGTCATGCTCGCCGGCAAGGTCGGCGTCGTCTGCGGCTACGGCGACGTCGGCAAGGGCTCGGCC
>JAHWJE010000430.1 GCA_019348575.1 Actinomycetota bacterium
TCGCAGACCGATCGCGTCAAGGAGGCCCAGGAGGCGATCGTCGAGTTCCTGCTGATCAACCACCCGCTGGACTGCCCCGTCTGCGACGCCGGCGGCGAGTGCCCGCTGCAGGACATCACCTTCGGCTGGGGGCCGGGTCGCTCGCGCTTCATCGAGCCCAAGCGCCACTTCGTCAAGCCGCTCGCGCTGTCGCCGCTGATCGCGATCGACCGCGAGCGCTGCATCCTCTGCTACCGCTGCGTGCGCTTCAGCCAGGAGATCGCCGAGGACTACCAGCTGATCCTGCAGGAGCGCAGCGCCGACACCTTCGTCTCGACGTTCGACGGCCATCCGTACGTCGCGCCGTTCAGCGGCAACATCATCGACCTGTGCCCGGTCGGCGCGCTGACGTCGCAGCCCTACCGCTTCCGCGCCCGGCCGTGGGACATCGAGGGATCGGGCTCGGTCTGCACGCTGTGCCCGGCGCAGTGCAACGTCGAGTTCACCGTCCGCGACGAGCGCGTCCTGCGCGTGCAGGCGCGCGATCATCAGGGCGTCGACGACGGTTGGCTGTGCGACAAGGGCCGCTTCGCCTACCAGTCCGTCCACGTCGACCAGCGCGTGACGCACCCGCTCGTGCGCGTCGACGGCGAGCTCGTCCCGGTCAGCTGGGACCGCGCGCTGGACGAGGCCGCGGCCGCGCTGAGCGCCGCCGGCTCCGACAGCGCGGCGATCGCCGGCGGCGAGACGACGAACGAGGAAGGCTGGCTGCTGCAGGAGCTCATGCGCGGAGGCCTGGGCTCGTCGAACATCGACTCGCGCCCCGGCGGGATGCTCGCGCGCGAGCTGCACGCGGCGCTGCACGCACCGGCGCTGCAGGCGAGCGTCCCCGACCTCGAGTTCGCCCACGCGGTGCTCGTGCTCGACTGCGAGCCCGTCGACGACGCCCCGATCCTCGACCTGCGGATCCGCAAGGGCGTGCGCCGAAACGCCGTCAAGCTCGCGGTCGCCAGCTCGCGGCCGTCGTCGCTGGACGCCAACGCGGCGGTCGTCGCGCGCTACGCGCCGGGTGCCTCGGAGGCCTTCTGCGCGGCGCTCGACGCGGCGCTCGGCGACAGCGGCGGCGTCGACGAGCTCGCCGCCGCCGCGGGCGCCGACGCCGGCGAGGTGCGCGCGCTGGCCGAGCTTCTCTCGAACGCCGGCGAGGACGTCGTGATCGTCTACGGCGAGCGCCTGACGCACGGCCCGCGCGGCGGGCAGGCGGCGCGCGCGCTGCTGAACGTCGCGGGCCGCATCGTGCCCTCCGGGCACGACGGCGCCGGCCTGCTCGAGCTGCCCGCCGGCACGAACGGCCGCGGCCTGCGCGAGGCCGGCGTGCTGCCGAACGCCGGGCCGGGGCTCGCGCCGATCAGCCCGATCGGCCTCGACAGCGTCGCGATCGGCGCGACGGGCGCAGCGGGCGCGCTCAGCGCGCTGTACCTCCTGCACGTCGATCCGCTGCGCGACCTGCCCAGCCGCCGCACCTGGCGCCAGGCGCTCGCGCAGACCGAGGCCGTCGTCGCGCACGCCGACTTCCTCTCGGAGGGGCTGTGGGAGCACGCGACCGTGGTCTTTCCCGCCGAGGCCTACGCCGAGAAGGAGGGCACGGTCACGCACCCCGACGGCCGCGTGCAGCGGCTGCGCCCGGCGATCGCGCGCCCCGGCGCCGTCCGCGCGGAGTGGAACGTGCTGTCGGATCTGTGCAAGCGCCTCGCCCATGACCCGGCCGTGCTGAGCGGGCCGATGGCGTCGGCGAAGCTCTTCGAGGCCGTCCCGTTCTACGCCGGCCTGACGCTCGACGAGCTCGGCGGACGGGGCGTGCGCTGGCCGGCGCGGCCGGCGGCCGCGGCATGGCCGGACGCCGACGGCGGCCCGTTCGGCCTCGAGGCGCCGCTGCAGGCGCCGGCGCCCAACGGCGCGCTGCGCCTGGGCACGTTCCGCTCGATCTGGGCGGCGCCCGAGGTCGAGCTGTCGCCGGCGCTGAAGTTCCTGCGCCAGCACCAGCGCGCCGAGCTGAGCCCGGCCGACGCGCAGCGCCTCGGGGTCGCGCACGGCGACCGCGTCAGCGTCGGCGCCAACGGCAGCCGCGTGCGTGCCACCGCCGTGCTGCGCGCGACGGTGCCCGAGGGGACGGTCTTCCTCGAGCGGGGGATCGGCGAGGAGTCGGCGACCGAGCTCGAAGACGGCCTCGTGGAGGTGTCGCCCG
>JAHWJE010000431.1 GCA_019348575.1 Actinomycetota bacterium
AGCGCGCGCCGGCCGCTGACGTCGATGCCGAAGCGCTCGAGCGCGTTGGCGAGCTTCGTCCCGCCGCGCGACACGAAGCGCGGCGCCTCGTCGACGGCGACGACGACGTCGCGCTCGACGAGCTGGCCGGGCTTCTGCGCGCGCTGCCCGTCGCCGCCCAGCCGCACCTCGCCGGCCATCACCGATGCCGCGGCGCGAGTGCGCGAGTCGAAGAGGCCTCGCTCGGCCAAGAGGGTGTCCAGGCGCACGCGGGCCACGGCCTCAACCGTACCCCGTGGCCGTTGTGTGATCCTCCTCACCCATGACCGGGTGGCCGGCCTACATACTGCCGGTGGGCGCCGAGTTCCGAGGTCTCTCCCGAATAGGCCTCCCATAGATTCTCGCGCCTGGCAGAGCAAAACCACATAGCAGTGTCTCTCTCCTCCCTGAAGCGGCCCGTCCTCCCCGGCGGGTCGTTTCGCTTTGCGGGCGCGCGCAGGTCGATTCGACTCGGAGAGACCCCTACCGGCGCCAGTTCGCGATCCGCACGTGCACGTGGTCGTCGTGGTGCTCGATCGCCTGGACGACTCCCGGAGGGCCGCCGAGGCCGACGCGCAGACCGACGAACGCGTACTGGGCGCCTGCGGCGACGAAGCGGTTGACGAGATCCTGCGCCAGGGCGCGGTCGACCTGCTTGACGGCGCGCGGCGGCCGCAGGCTGCGGTCCAGGCGCGGGTAGTAGACGTCGACGTCGAGGCCGTTCTGGTGCGAGGCGTGGCCGAGTCCGCCGAACTCGCGGCCGAACGGGCCGCCGTGCGGGCGGCTGAGATCGCCGACGACGACCGGCGGCGCGCCGCTGTTGGCGAGCCGGTAGTCGCGCAGGACGTAGAGCAGGAACGCGAGCAGGCGATCGGTCGCCCAGCGCCGCTCAGCGCGGTTGGGGATGGTGTGGCGGACCGGGTCGTACGTGACCCAGTCGGGGCCGGTGGGGGGCAGTTGCAGCCCCTTGACGAGCCGGCCGCCGTTCGTCGCGCCGGCGGCGATCGAGCCGACGCGCGGCACCGACATCGGCGGCGGAAGCCGGGGCGCGCCGGAGGCGGTGAGCGTCGCGCGCACGGTCGTCGCGGCGGGCGCCTGTGCCGTCGCGAGCGCGACCGGATTCAGGCGCAGGAGGCGCACCTGCTCGACCGGCGGCTGCTCGCTGCAGGCGGCGAGCCCGGCGGCGAACGCCGCTGCCAGCAGCGACGCGACGAGGATCTGAGGCGGGATCGACGGCACGGACATCACGATCGGCGCACGGGGGGCGCGCGGACAGTGTCGCGGATCTACGCGCCGGCGACGGCGCCTTCGCTCACAGCCGCCTCGATGCGCTCGGCGATCCGCTTGCCGGTGAAGCCGACCTCGGCGTGCAGGACCGGCACCGGCCCGTGCGTGACGAAGCGGTCGGGCAGCCCGACGCGCAGGATGCGCGGGACGTGGCGGCCCGCGTCGTTGAGCGTCTCCCAGATCGCGCTGCCGAAGCCGCCTGCCAGCACGCCCTCCTCGATCGTGACCAACAGCTCATGCTCGGCGGCGAGCTGGGCCATGAGCGCCGCGTCGATCGGCTTGGCGAAGCGGGCGTCGGCGACCGTGACGTCGATCCGGCGCGCGCTCAGGCGATCGGCGGCCTCCAGCCCCTTCGCGACGCCCGTGCCGTAGCCGATGATCGCGACCCTGCCGTCGCCCTCGCGCAGGATCTCGCCCGTGCCGATCGCGATCGGCTCGGCGAGCGTCGGCAGCGGCACGCCGAGCGCCTCGCCGCGCGGGTAGCGCAGCGCGATCGGCCCGTCGTCGTGCAGCAGCGCGGTGCGCAGCATGTGCACGAGCATCGCCTCGTCGCGCGGCGCCATCAGCACGATGTTGGGCAGCGCGCGCATGTACGCGATGTCGAAGACGCCGTGGTGCGTCGGGCCGTCGTCGCCGACGAGCCCAGCGCGATCGAGCGCGAACACGACGTTGAGCTTCTGCAGGCAGACGTCGTGGACGATCTGGTCGTAGGCGCGCTGCAGGAAGGTCGAGTAGATCGCGGCGACCGGCTTGACGCCCTGCAGCGCGAGGCCGGCGGCGAAGAGGATCGCCTGCTGCTCGGCGATGCCGACGTCGAAGTAGCGCTCGGGCAGCTCCTTCTGGAGGATGTTCAGGCCGGTGCCGGTGTTCATCGCGGCGGTGATGCCGACGATCCGGCGGTCAGATC
>JAHWJE010000432.1 GCA_019348575.1 Actinomycetota bacterium
CGCATGCACCTGATCCTCGCTCGGCGCGACCTGACCGGCTTTCAGCACCTGCACCCGGAGCAGGCCGCCGACGGGAGCTGGTCGGTCGCAGTGGCGCTCGCGCTGGCCGGCTCCTACCGGCTGTTCGCCGACTTCTCCCACGGGGGACGGCCCGTCACGCTGGCGAGCGACCTGCGCGTCGACGGCGACGCCGCCCTCGAGCCTCTCCCCGCCCCGCAGTCCGCGGCGACGAGCGACGGCGGCCTCGAGGTCCGCCTGCAGGCCGGCCGCGTCGCCCCCGGCGAGGAGGCCGAGCTGCGCTTCACCGTCACCGACGGTGGCCGCGTGGTGCGCACGGAGCCCTACCTCGGCGCGGGCGGGCACCTGGTCGCGCTGCGCGAGGGGGACCTCGGCTTCCTGCACGTCCACCCGACCGAGCACACGGAGGCCGTCGGCTTCGGCGCCACCTTCCCGACGGCGGGCCGTTACCGCCTCTTCCTGCAGTTCAAGCACCAGGGCCGCGTGCACACGGCGGCCTTCACCCAGGTGGTGGGCTGATCCATGGCCAGCGCGGCCGAGCATCCCGAGCACGTCGAGCTGCCGATCACCGGCATGACCTGCGCCTCGTGCGCCAACCGCATCGAGCGCAGGCTCAACAAGCTCGACGGGGTGTCGGCCTCGGTCAACTACGCGACGGAGCGCGCGACCGTCGACTTCGACGGCAGCGCGGTCGCCCCCGAGCAGCTCGTCGCCGCCGCCGCCGCATGCAGATGCGCATGGACCAGATCAAACCGCTCGGCCCGCACGAGGCGCCGCAGTCGCCAGGCATAGATGACGCTCAAGCGCCGCTTGACGAGCCGGCCCATCAGGCAGCGCACCGGCACGCCCGCCTGCTCAAGCTCCGATGTCAGCGCCCCACCGATCGAGCAGGCCACGATCACCTGCTCGCCGCGCGCGGCGAGCGAGCGCGCGAGATCGACGACGTGGCGCTCCGCGCCGCCCACCCCCAGCGAATCGACAACGAGCAGGATCCGTCGCACCGGACGTCACTACCCGACAGCCAGCGCAGCCAACGCCTCGCTCGATCGCTCTCCGTCGGAGGAAGCTCGTTCTCAGTCGTCGTCCTGCGCGGGCTCCTCCATGAGCACCTCGCGATCCTTCACGACGTCGAGCGCGAGCGCCTTGTAGCCGACGTCGTCGAAAAGGACGACGACGGAGTCGCCCTCGTGCCGCAGGACCAGACCCTCGCCCCACGACTTGTGCCGCACCCGGCTCTGCTCGGGGAACGGCCTCGAACCGTTCGACGGCGGATCGAGGTCGAACTCGGCCCACTCGCCGTTGGCGGCGTCGGCGACGCACCGGTCGCAGGTGAAGCACTGCTCCTCCGCCGGCTCGCCGAAGTACGTGAGGATGAACCGGCGCCGGCAGCCGCGGGTCGGGCGCCGGGGCGGCGGCGGGGGCTCTGACCGTCCGCGTGGCGCCGGCGGGGCCGTGGGCGGCGGCCGCGGCGGCGGGGCGGCCCGGCGCCGCCGGCGGCGCGGCGGCCAGGAACTTCAGGCGCGCCGCGCCGGCCACGGTGTCGACGGTCAGGCGGCGGCGGTGTCGGTCGTACTGCATAGACTTGCGTCCCCTTTGTTCGGGTCCGGGGCCGGCTGGGGCGGGGTGTCGCCGCTACCTGAAGGGGCTGCCGGACAGCGAAACCTCCCTTACCACGATCTGCGAGTTGCCGGCGATCGTCCGCAGCAGGGCCTTGTGCTCGTGCAGCTCCCTCATGAGCTGGTCGTGCAACTGCCGCGAGAAGTCGCGCCCGCGGGAACCCATCTCGCCCGCGTCGGTCGGTTTCAGCCGAGGGGCGTCGGCCGCCCCGGCGAACCCGCCGCCGTCGATGGGCGGGGCGGATCGCGCCAGTTGCCTGAGCGCCTCGGCCGCGGCCGCCGCGACCACGCCGCCGCCGGCGCCGGCATTGGGCCGCCGTCGTCGCCCGAAGCGGCGCCGGTTGCGGTTGGGCGGGCCGGGCTCGCCGACGCGACGGAACTCGCACCCTTGCTCGCGAGCGCCTGTCGGGCCGTCCGGCTGCGCGAACCACAGTCCACCGGCGAGCGGCGCGACGAGGACCGCTTACGGAGGGCGCTTTACGCCTCAGCGCGACGCTTCCCGAGCGGAGACGATTCCGGCGGCGGGTTCCGTCCGCGGCGCGTGAGCTGCCTGGACCGGGTAGATGCGGTGCTC
>JAHWJE010000433.1 GCA_019348575.1 Actinomycetota bacterium
TCCTCGCCGAGCCGGCGGGCGAGCTCGCGGGCCGTCGCGTACTCCGGGTGATCCTCCGGCGTGCGCGCCGACCCGAAGATCGACACCGCCTTGCCGACGTGGGCGAGCGCGCGGAAGCCGGGGCGCAGCTCCTCGGCGACGCGGGCGATGCGCGCCTCGTCGTCGAGCCGGGAGATGATGGCCGTGGTCTCGGCCTCGAGGAGCTCTTCGTCGGAGGAGGTCGGCGGGCGGGGCTCGGGGGTCATGAGGGCGGACAGCCTACGCTCTGGAGTCGATGCCGCCCGCCTTCAGCCGCCTCGGCGTCGACGAGCGCCGCCGCCGCCTGCTCGAGCTGGGGACCGAGCTCTTCACCCGCAACGCCTATGACGAGCTCTCCATGGCGGCCATCGCTCGGCGCGCCGGCATCTCGAAGGCGCTGCTCTACCACTACTTCCCGAGCAAGCAGGCGTACTTCCGGGCGACGCTCGCCGAGAAGGCGCAGGAGCTCGCGGCGGTCACCGAGCCCGACCCCCGGCTCTCGCCCGCCGAGCAGCTGCGCGCGAGCCTCGACGCGTTCCTGGCCTGGGTGGAGGCCAACGGCGAGGGCTACGCGAAGTTCACGCGCTCGAGCCGGGCGCGCGCGAGGTGCGCGAGACGATGGGCCAGGTTCGCGCCGACACCGCGCGGCTGATCCTCTCGGGCCTCGGGCCCGACGGCGAGCGGCCGGCTACGCGCGCCGCCGTGTTCGGCTGGCTTGCGTTCCTCGACGCGGCGATCCTCGACTGGATCGAGCACGGCGACATGACGCGCGAGGAGCTGCACGCGATGCTGCTCGGCGCGTTCGCCGGCGCGCTGACGGCGTCGGGCGCCGGCGACGCCGCGCTCGTGCCCGACCGGCGCTGATCTGCGGCTACCGGGCGATCAGACGTACGGGTCGCGCTCGACGACGCGGTCGCGCCTCACGACCGCGCCGCGGTCGCTGCGCGCGAGGAACAGCAGCGAGACGAGCAGGCCGATGATCCCGACGACCATCAGGATGACGCCGACCGTAGAGAGCTCGATACCCGAGACCGTGGCTGTTACAGCGAACTTCAGGATCGCCCCGAGAGCGATGAGAAAAATCGAGGTGCCTATGCCCATGCGGCATTGAATGCCCGCTCGACGGGCTTCGTAAGCCCCACCTCGGCGCTTGTACCATCAACGAGGTGACGACCGCGACGACCGGCGCCTACGCGATCCCACCAGAGCTCGCCGACCTGCGCGACATGATCCGCCGGCTCGCGCAGGAGCGGATCGCGCCGCGGGCCGCGCAGATCGACCGCACGGCGCAGTACCCGCAGGACATCCGCGAGCTGCTCGCCGAGCACGACGTCCTCGGGCTGCCCTTCGACGAGCAGTACGGCGGGACCGGCACCGGAACGCTCATGCTGCAGATGGCGGTCGAGGAGATCGCCAAGGCCTGCGCGTCCTCGGCGCTGATCCTCATGGTGCAGGAGCTCGGCACGCTGCCGATCCAGCTCTTCGGCAGCGACGAGCAGAAGGAGCGCTTCCTCCCGCGCTGCGCGAGCGGCGAGTGGTCGCCGGCGTTCGCGCTGTCCGAGCCCGAGGCCGGCTCCGACCCGTCCTCGATGCGAACGTCGGCCGTGCGCGCCGACGACGGCGACGGGTGGGTCATCAACGGCCAGAAGAACTGGATCACGAACGCCGGCGTCGCCGACTTCTACATCGTGTTCGCAAAGACCGACCGCGAGAACAACCGCAGCTCGGCCTTCATCGTCGAGGCCGATACGCTCGGCTTCAGCATCGGGCGCATGGAGGAGAAGATGGGCCTCCACGCCAGCAACACCGGCGAGCTCATCTTCGAGGACTGCCGCATCCCGGCCGAGAACATGCTCGGCCCGGAGGGGGAGGGCGACAAGCTCTTCCTGAAGACGCTCGACGGCGGGCGGATCGGGATCGCCGCCATGGCACTCGGGCTGGCGCAGGCCGCCTACGAGGCCGCATCGGCCTATGCGAAGGAGCGCAAGCAGTTCGGCCGCGCCATCGGCACCTTCCAGGGCGTCGCCTTCAAGATCGCCGACATGGCGACCGAGATCGACGCCGCCCGCCTGATGACCTACCGCGCCGCATGGCTCAAGGACCAGGGCCGGCCGTACGGTACCGAGGCGGCCATGGCCAAGCTGTTCGCCTCGGAGGTTGCCATGCGCGCCACCAACGACGCGGTCC
>JAHWJE010000434.1 GCA_019348575.1 Actinomycetota bacterium
CCGGGCATCCTCTCGTGGAGCATCGTCGTGGGGATCGGCGCCTTCCTGCTCATGCTCGTCGTGGTCGCGCAGTACTCCCCGCGCCTGCGTGGCGGCCAGGAGGTGATCTCGAGCTTCGAGCCGGTGTTCGCCGCCGACCGCGTCAAGGGCCTGTCGACCGGCTACGAAACCGTCCACGAGGCGATCATGGCCGGCGATCCGATCATGACGCGGGGCGGCGGCGTCGCAGCTGAGACAACGCGGCTGTATCGGTTCGTCGGCGAGCGCACGGGCCGCAGCCCGGGCGAGGTGCGCCGCGCGCTGAGCCGCCAGGCGCCGCGCACGATCGCGCTGCTCGACGCGCTTCCGCTGTCGCGGGTCGCGCGCGAGGTCCCGCAACTGCTCGCCTACCTCGCACGGGCGCTGCGGATGCCGCGCGACGAGCTGGTCTCGCTGCTGCGCCGGCGCGCCCCGGGCCTGACGCAGGCGCTGCTCGCGGCGCCCGCCGTGACGGCGGGGTGGCGGGCGCTGCCCGGAGCCGGCGAGATGACGCGCTTGGACGGGGCAACGCCGGTGCGCACGATGCCCGCGCTGGACGACTACCTGCGCCAGGACCTGATCCCGGTCTTCGCCGAGGAGCACGCGCACTTCGAGACCTTCGCCGGCGGGTCGCTGCAGGTCGACCTCGGCACGCTCGCGCCCGCGCTGCTGGTCCTCTGCGTCGTCCTGTTGCTCTACGGCGGGCTGATGACGCAGCTCGTCGCCGGCCGCTACTGAGCGGTGGGAGCGCTCGCCTCGAGCGCCTCGACGAGCGAGGCGGGAGCGCGGGGGCGGCGCGCGAGACGCGGTGCAGCGTTAGCGTACGCGCCGTGGCCTGCAATCCTCGGCGTCGCGCGGAGCGTCGCGTGACCGCACGTCGCCGCCGCGCGCCGGTGCTCTCGCGGCCGTGCCCACGCCGCGCGACCACGTCCGCGCCGCGTCCGGGGCGGCTCGCGCCGCTGCTGCTTTCGTGCGTCGCGATCGGGTTCGCCTCGATCGCGCTGCACGCCGCCGTCGCGCAGGCCCAACCGCGCTGCTTCGGAGCCGCGGCGATGGACTCGCAGCGCCCCTGCCTGAACCGCACGCGCACGGTCACGCCGAAGCCCGACAAGGCGGCCGGAGTGCCCGAAGCGCGTTGCGCGCCGATCAAAAGGCAGCGCGATCCGGAGGTCTGCACGTTCGGTGCGCCCGCAGCGCGCGCGGTGGCGAACGTCGCCCTGATCGGCGACAGCCACGCGCTGCACTGGCGCACGCCGCTGGACTTCGTCGCGCGCGCGATGCGCTGGCGCGCGTTCTCGATCACCGCGCCCGCGTGCTTCTACAGCGAAGCGGTCTTCGCGCTGCCGGTCGGATTGGTCGAGGCGTGCGTGCCGTGGTATCGCTCGGTCGGGAGGTGGCTCGCCGCGCATCCGGAGATCAGCACGCTCGTCGTCTCCCAGAACGCGCCCACGCCGGTGCGCGTGGAGCCGGGGGAGACGGTGCACCGCGTCAAGGCGGCTGGCTTTGCGCGTTCCTGGCAGGCGCTGCCCGCCAACGTGACCCGCGTGATCGTCATCCGCGACACGCCGACGCTTGCCAGCACGACCCTCGACTGCGTCCGGCGTGCGATCAAAGACCGCAGGAGGCGCCCGGGAACCGCGTGCTCCTACTCGCGCCGTCCGGCGCTGGTCGCCGATCCGGCGGTGTCCGCCGTCGCGGCGCTGAGGTCACCGCGCTATCGCGCGGTCGACATGAGCGACTTCTTCTGCGGCTCGCGCCGCTGCTACCCGGTCATCGGCGGCGTCCTCGTCCACCGCGACCGCGACCACATCAACGGCATCTACGCCAAGACGCTCGGGCCGTACCTGCTGCGCGCGATCCGCCGACTGGATCGCGCGCCGGTAGCGCCGCGTCCGGCGTGAGGCGTCGCGGGCGTCGTGCCGGACCTTCCCCGCCGCTCGGCGGCTGTGCAGCGAGAACGTACGGCGCGGACAACGTCGGCGTGTGATCCGAACGTCCCGCGTCGATAGCGGCGCTGGTCGACCTCCACCAAGCCGTGGTCAACGAGGCTGCTGCCTACAAGGACGGGATCGCTGACCATCGCGTTCGCGGACGGCAGAGTCATACGCGTCGCACCGGGCGAGCAGTACGAGGGCTTCGCAGTCACAGGGTCGCGCGCTGGAGCTGACCC
>JAHWJE010000435.1 GCA_019348575.1 Actinomycetota bacterium
TAGCCGGCAATGCACGACAGCGTGCGGTCGAGCGCGGCATCGTCGAGCCGGCCGTTGGCGTCGACACCCGCGCCGAGCCGCGTGATCGTCATGAGTCGCTCGACGGTTTCCAGCCCGTCCGCGGCGCGGTCGGCGACGAGCAGGCGCACGGAGTTCGTCCCGACGTCGACCACAGCGACTCGACTCACACGTCGTCCACGGTCACGCACGGCGCCGGGCACGGCATCGGCTCGACGCGCTCGGCGACCCACGCGCCGATCGGATTGTCCCGCGTCGCCAGGTGGTGCGCGTACAACGTGTGCAGGCACTTGACGCGCACGGGCATGCCGCCCGCGCTGTCGTCGCGGGGCACCCGCGGACCGAGTTGGTTGCGCGCCGCGACGTAGCGGTCGCTGGCGGCGGCGTACTCGGCGGCGGTCTGAAGCGCGGCGAGGGTGAAGCGCAGGTTGCGCTCGGTCTCGTCATAGAAGCCGATGAGCTGCTCGAGGCTTTCCTCGCCGAGGACGGCGCGCGGATCCTCGGGCGCCTCGTGCTGGGCGAGGCGGTTGACGATGATGGCGTCGAGGGCGCGGCCGGCGTTGGCGTCGTCGAGCGTGGGGATCTCGATCAGGCGCATCTGCGCGGCCAGTTGCGCGAACGCCTCGCCGCCGCGTCGCTGCACTCCGCTCGGACGGCGCAGCCGGGCAGCGACCTGCAGCTGAGCCGGGCGCGGGCCTTCCTCGCGGCCGCGGGGCCGTCCGACGCCGACGTGCTCGACGCCTGGCGCGCCGGCGAGGACGTACCGCCCGGCCTGGTGGTCGACGCCGAGCTGCGCTGGGTCGTCGTCGAGGCGCTCGCGGCGCTTGTCGCGCGGGCGCTTCAACGCCGCTCGAGAGCTCCTGGCCTCATCGCAAGAACGTATCCTCCGCGGCGCGCATGCCCAAACCACCGGTCAAGATCGCCGTGCTCGGCGGCGGCTACGGAGCCAAGGTCCCGCTGCCCGTCCTCTGCGACCTCGACGAGTTCGAACCGGTCGCCGTCTGGTCGCGGCGGCCCGAGCGGGCCGGCGAGCTGGCCGAGAAGCACGGGATCGAGCTGGCCACCGCCGACGTCGACGAGCTGCTCGCGCACCCGGGCCTCGAGGCCGTGCACGTCGCGACGCCGGTCGCCACCCACGCCGAGATCGCGATCGCGGCGGCGCGCCGCGGCCTGCACGTGCTCTGCGAGAAGCCGCTCGCGATGGACCTCGCGCAGGCGCGCGAGGTCGTCGCGGCGATCGAGCAGGCCGGCGTCGTCGGCGTCGTGAACTACGGCCGCCGCTTTCAGGAGACGCGCGAGCGGCTGCTGCAGCGCGTGGCGGAGGTCGCGGGAGCGCCGCGGATGGTCTCGATCTCGCTCGTCTTCGACGACCACGCCGAGCCGGGCTCGCGCCCGTTCACCTGGGTCCAGGACGCGGCGCTCGGCGGCGGCCGGCTGCAGGGCTACGGCGTCCACGACCTCGACCTGCTGCTCGCGGCCTTCGCCGAGATCGAGTCGATCGCCGCGGCGACGGAGGTCGGCGTCGGCGAGCGCGCCGCGCCCGACGGGACGCCCCAGCGCGTGACGGCCGAGGACGCCTACGTGGTCGTGGTGCGCTTCCGCGGCGGCGGCCTGGGCCAGGTCAACCTCACAGCGACCGCCCGTCACAAGCGCGGTGACGTCATCGAGGTCCACGGCGCCGAGGGAACCGTCCGCCTCGACGCCGACAAGCGCCTGCACTGGGGCCGCGCCGGCGAGGAGCTTCAGACGGAGGGCCCGCTGACGGCCGACTCCAGGGACGCCTATGCGCGCGTCGCGCGCAACTTCTTCGCCGCGATCCGCGACGGCGCTCCGGCCGACCCCGGTCTCGACGAGGCCCTGCGCGTGCAGGCCCTGCTGGACGCCGTGCACCGCGCCGACCACGAGCGGCGCTGGGTCGAGCCCGAGGCCGTGTAGTGGTGGACAGGGCACGTACCCGCGGGGACAACGACTAGTGGCGCAGACCGTCACGCTCGTGCGCCACGGCGAGACCGAGCGCTCGAAGTTCGGCGTCTACTCGGGTCGGCTCGACGTCCCGCTGACCGACGTCGGGCGCGAGCAGGCGCTGCGCGCGGCGCAGAGGCTGGCCGACGCCGACGTCGATGCCGTCGTCACGAGCCCGCTCGTGCGTGCACACGACACCGCAGC
>JAHWJE010000436.1 GCA_019348575.1 Actinomycetota bacterium
CGATCTGCCCCTCTCCTTCGTCGTGCCGCCCGGCTCCTTGACCACACCGTCGGTGACGAAGTTGGCGAACTCGCAGCGGCCGTAACTGGTCTTGCCGGCGCAGCCGTCACCCACGGGCAGCTTGACGTTCGTATACGTCGCACCGGCATCGTTCGAGCGGTACAGCCCCATGCTCGTGGCCGCGTACACGACGCTCGGATCGGTCGGGTCGACCTCCACCTGGAAGCCCATAAGCCCGTCGCGGATCCCGGTCGACTGGTGCCACGTCTTGCCGAGATCGCGGCTGTAGAACGCACCCAGGCCGGTGTAGGTGTTGCCGCCCATGAGCGGCTCGCCGCTGACGGCGACGATCGTGCCGATCACGCTCGGAGCGATGATCGCTCGCAATGACGGCGTCTCCGCGTGGTGGCTGTTCCTGCTCGCGCTGTTGGGCGGCTCCGCGATCCACCTCGGGCTCAACGTCGCCAACGACGTATCGGATGCGACGAGCGGCGCCGACTTCGCGAACGTGAACCCGACGATGTTCAGCGGGGGTTCGCGCATGATCCAGTACGGCCTGCTCAGCGTCGAGAGGATGCGGATGGTCGCGTTCGCCTGCTACGGCATCGGCATCGCGATCGGGCTCTATCTGACGGTGACGCGCGGGATCGTCTCCGGCGTCGGGCGCGCGATCAAGGCGCCCAACGGCTTCTCGATCGACAACGTGATCCAGACCGATGCCCCGATCAACCCCGGGAACTCGGGCGGGCCGCTGCTCGACGGGGCGGGCCGGGTGATCGGGGTCAACTCGCAGATCGCGACCACCGCCGGCGCCGGCGGCAACGTCGGGATCGGCTTCGCCGTCCCGTCGAACACCGTCCGCCAGGTCGTGCCCCGGCTGCGTGCGGGCGGCACGATCAGCCGGCCCTACCTCGGCATCTCGTCGATCGGCAGCACGGTCGGCCAGGGCGCACTGGTCGCCAGCACGGCTAGCGGCGGTCCCGCCGAGCAGGCGGGGGTGCGGCCGGGAGACCTCGTGACGCGCGTCGACGGCAGGCCGGTGCAGGCGCCGGAGGACATCAGCTCCGCGATCGAGGACCGCCGCCCGGGCGACGAGATCGACCTGGAGGTGCAGCGCGCGGGATCTGACCGGACGCTGCGCGTGACGCTCGGAACGCGTCCCGCGAACGCCTCGAGCCTGCAGCGCGGGCCATAGCCTCGTCACGATGAGCTTCGCCCAGCCGCTCTTCCTGCTTGCGCTGCTGCTCGTCCCGGTGGCGGTCGCGGCGTACCTGCGCCACGAGCGCAACCGCCGCGCCGCCGCTGCGGCGTTCGCCGCGCCGGCGCTGCAGGCCTCGGTCGTGCCCAGCTCGCCGGGCTGGCGCCGCCACGTGCCGCTCGTCGCCTTCGCGCTCGCGCTGGCCGTCCTGATCCTCGCGCTCGCCAAGCCGCAGCGGACCGTCGCCGTGCCGGTCGAGCGGGCGTCGATCATGCTCACGACCGACTTCTCGGGCTCGATGCAGGCGACCGACGTGCCGCCGAGCCGGTTGGAAGCGGCGCGCGCCGCCGCGTACGAGTTCCTCGAGGAGGTTCCCGACGCGGTGCGCGTCGGCCTCGTCGTCTTCAACCACTCCGCGCGCCTGCTCGAGCGCCCGACGACCGACCGCTCCGCGGTCCGCGACGCGATCGCGGAGCTTGAGCCCAGCGGCGGCACCGCGACCGGCGAGGCGCTCGCCGTCTCGCTCAGCGCGCTCGCGCAGCAGACCCCCGAGGGGGCACGCGTCCCGGCGGCGATCATCCTGCTGTCGGACGGAGCATCCGTGCGCGGGCGCCCCCCGCAGGAGATCGCACAGCGCGCCAAGGACCTGAAGATCCCGATCTACACCGTCACGCTCGGCACGCCCAGCGGCACGATCCAGGTCCCGCGCTCCGACGGCACCGTCGCGACGCGGCCCGTGCCGCCCGATCCGGTCGAGAGCCGCGCGGTCGCGGAGATCTCCGGCGGGCGCGCGTACACGGCCGAGACGGCGCAGAACCTCAGCGACGTCTACGAGGAGCTGGGCTCGCGGATCGGCTACCGCGACGAGAAGCGGGAGATCACGGCCGCGTTCAGCGGCGGCGCGCTCGCGCTGCTCGCGGGCGGGGCGTTGCTGTCGCTGCTGTGGTTTCGCAGGCTTATCTAACCGAACGACCCGAGGAC
>JAHWJE010000437.1 GCA_019348575.1 Actinomycetota bacterium
CGACGACGACGACGACGAGCAGATCGCCCTGCGCGGGGCGCCAGCCGGAGCGCGCGAGCGACAGCGCGGCCGTCACCTCGGCGGCCGTCTGGGACTTCATGTCCAGCGCGCCGCGGCCCCATACGCAGCCGTCGGCGAGATCGCCCGACCACGGGTCGTGCGTCCAGTCCGAAGGCGTCGCGAGCACCGTGTCGACGTGCGAGAGCAGGCAGAGGACCGGCCCGTCGGCCCGCCCGCGCAGCCGCGCGACGAGGTTCGGCCGCTCCGGCTGCGCGCCGAGCAGATCGACCTCGAAGCCAGCCGCCCGGAGGTCTACCGCGAGACCCTCCTGCAGTACGCGCTCGTCGCCTGGCGGGTTGACGGTGTTGCAGCGAATCAGGCGCTGCAGCAGCTGGATGGTCTCCTGCTGGAGATCTGCGGACACAGTCGTCCCCATGCTATTGCGCGACACCGCGCGGTCCGGCGCTACGTCTGCGCCGGCTCGAGGCCGGCGCCGCGCAGGCAGGACTGCGCGTGGCGCCCGCCGACCTGCCGGCAGCGCGTGCGCAGCGCCTGCGGGGTCGTCTCGATCGAGCCGAGCACCGAGCCGACTCCCTCATAGCAATGCGCCTGGTGGCGCTTCGCAGCGCGCGCGCAGAAACGCCCGGCGCGCTTGCCGCCCGCATCGGAGCTCGTGATGTCGCGTGCTACGCCGTACAGGCACTCGCTCTCGTAGCGCGTCGCCAGGCGGCAGTTGGCCAGCGCCTTGGATGCGTCCGTGCCCGCCAGGCCCGAGACGTCGCGCCCGAAGGACTCGTAGCACGTGCTCACCCAGTCGGGCTCGCTGCGCCGGCAGGCGGCGGCGGTCTTCTTCAGGTCGTAGCCGTTGATGCGCAGGGCGTTGGACGTGACGAGCAGGTAGCAGTAGAGCTTGTGGCGCCGGGCGACGGCGTTGCAGGGGTAGATCGGGTCGTTCTTGCGCAGGTACTTCGAGGTGACGCCGTAGGAGGACGTGAAGTTCTCCATGAAGACGCCACCGCTGCACGACACGCGGGCAAAGCCCGTGCGCAGCCCGTCGCAGGTCTTCAGCGACGCGGGCAGGTCGTAGCCGGTGTAGATCATCAGGCCGTGCCCCAGGCCGTGGATGCACTGGTAGGCGAGGAAGCGCTGCTCGTTGATCTGCGGGTCGTCGCAGAGCCGGCGCGCGACGACCGCGAGCTTGTCCTCGGGCTGGCCGAGGAAGGCGCGCTCGACGATGCCGTGGTAGTAGCCCGACCAGCAGACGGGCGTTCCCGCGATGAACGCCTTGGCGACGTCGTCCTTGAAGCGCTTGAGCGCCGCCGAGCCCATGCGATGGGTGATCCGGTGGCAGTCCGACGCGACGGTCCTGTTCGTGCCGATCATCTTCTGCAGCCGCTCCAGCGCAGGGCGCGGGCCCTCGTGGAAGACGAGGTTGCCGAAGGACTGCTCGAAGCACTCCGTGTCGCCCTCGCGGCAGTCCGCGAGGCGCCTGTCGTCGGGCGCGAAGGGCGCGACGACCGGCTTGCCCGACGCGTCGCCGGCGCCCACGAACGCTGCGAGGTCGGCCTTCTCCTTCTCCGACAGCTTGTCGGCGAAGCTCGGCATGATCCCGCCGGGCTTGCGCAGCTGCGCGATCACGCGCCTCGGGCTCGCGCTGACGGCGTCGAGGTCGGGACCCGTCTTGCCCGTCGAGCCGGCGGCCTTGAACGCGTGGCACCCCGCGCAACCCTCGGAGGTGAACAGCTGCTTGCCGGCGACCGGATCGCCGCTGTCGGCGGCGTCCTCGCCGCCGCAGGACACGGCGCTCAGCGCGGCCATGACGACGAGCGCCGACCCGATCAGGATGCGCCCGAACCTCATCGCCGCCGACGATAGCCGCGGCGGGGCGTGCGGTGTCGCGGTTGCGGCCGACCGTCGTGTAGATCGGCCGCTGTCGCGTTGCCTGCGCCGAGAAGCTACGCCAGCTGTGGTCCGACGACCTCGAAGCCGAATTGCTCGGAGATAGCCACCGCCGCGTTCGGGTCGTACTCCTGCCGGGGTGGCTCGGGCGACTCGCTCAGCGGCACCCCTCCCACCTCGAACATCCGCTCGAATCCGCCGGGCGCGACGACGATGAGCGCCCGCGCTGTGTCTGACTGCACCCGCGCCGCTGCCCACGCACGTCTACGCCGTTG
>JAHWJE010000438.1 GCA_019348575.1 Actinomycetota bacterium
GACGGCGGGCAGTCGAGGAGGACGAACGCGAACGAGTCGCGGACCGCCGCGAGCGCCTCGCGCAGGCGCTGCTCGGATCCGGCGACCCGCGGCAGCTCCATCGTCGCGCCGGCGAGGTCCGGCGTCGAGGGCAGCAGGAGGAGGTTCTCGACCGGAGTCGGCCGGAGCGCGTCGCCCGCCGGGACGCTGCCGCTGAGGACCTCGTAGAGGCCTGGGCCGTCGGTCCGCGAGACGCCGAGCCCGGTCGTGGCGTTCCCCTGGGGGTCCACGTCGACGAGGAGCGTCCGGTAGCCCGCCTCCGCGATGCAGGCGGCCATGTTCACGGCCGTTGTGGTCTTGCCGACGCCGCCCTTCTGGTTGGCGATCGCATAGACGGTTCCCATGCGCGACAGACGGTAGCGGCGAGAACGGTCGGAGCCCGCGGTCGATCGGGACCGAACCCTCGACGTTGGGGGTCAGCCTGAGGCTTGCAAGGGTCGTTTGCGGGCGATTCCGGGTCGGCGCGGAAAGCGCTTCGGGGTCGAACCGACCTTCATGTAGAGGTGCAGGTGCAGGTGTTCGGCCCCGGACCAGGGCCGTACGGGGCGAACCTCGGCGAGCTCGAGGCCGGTCGCCGCCGCCGCCGCGGCGCCGTCGGCCTCCTCGCCGCCGTCGCGCCGGCCCTTCCATGCGAGCAGGACGCCCCCTCCGATCAGCAGCGGAGCCGCGTACTCGACGAGGACCGGCAGCGGCGCGAGCGCCCGCGCGGTGACGAGGTCGCGGGTCTCCCGGCCCTCGGCCCACGACTCGGCGCGCTCGGCGACGACGACCACGTTGGCGAGGTCCATCTCCGCGGCCGCACGCGCGAGGAACGCGCACTTGCGACGGTTGGACTCGACGAGCGCCACCTCGGCTTGCGGCAGCGCCGCGGCGAGCACGAGGCCCGGAAAGCCGGCTCCGGCGCCGAGGTCCGCCACGCGCCGTGCGCGCCGGACCGCCGCGAGCTCGAGTGCGACGAGGGCGTCGGCGATGTGGGCGTCGACGGCCACTGTCGGTTCGCGAACGGCGGTCGGCGCCGTCGGGTCACGAGCCAGCAGGTCCAGCAGTCGTCCGAGCGAGGGCGCGGCGGCGGGCGGCAGCTCGTACTGCGCGACGAGTTGCTCGAGCCGACGGGCGGCGATCATCGCCGGCCGCGCGCCTCCACGCGCGCGATGTAGGCCCCGTAGCGCTCGCGAAGCTCGGCGAGACGCGCCGCTGCGTGGGCGTCGAGCTGCGGAACGACGAGCTCGTCGAGGACCGGCAGGACGTCCTCGACGAGCGCCGTGCCGCGCGCGACCCACTGAAAGTACGAGCGGTCGCCGTGGTGGTAGGGCCCGTAGAGGCGAGATCGCGGGAAGCGCTCCACCAGCCAGCGCATGAGCGACTCGTGGCGGACGTGCTTGCGCAGCATGATGTGCGGCTGCTTGCCGTCCCCGCCGAACGAGCCCTCGCTCACGAGGATGCCCGCGACAAGGCCTCGCTCGACGTCGCTCAGCATCCCCGAAGTGTTACACCGGGGAGAAAAACATGAAACGGTCCCTGGCGCGCGAGCGGGAGCTACCCCGCGAGCGGTGCCACCACGAGATGGCGATCGGGCTCATCGCCCTCGGAGTAGGTCTGGACCTCTCCCCGCTCGCGCAGGTACTCGTGCACGAGCCGCCGCTCGCTTGCGGGCATCGCGTCCAGCGCGACCGCGCGGCCGGTCCGCAGCGCGTCCTCGGCGGCACGATCGGCCTGGCGGCGCAGGATCGCCTCGCGCCGCTCGCGGTAGTCCTCGGCGTCCACGACGATCCGGCGCCCGTGCTCCGAGCGCGCTCCCGACACGCGCTGCGCGAGGTGCTGCACCGCGTCGATCGTCTGCCCGTGGCGGCCGATGAACAGGCCGAGGTCGTCGCCGTGGACCGTCGCCGTGCAGGTCTCGCCGTCGTCGCTGATCTCGACCGTGGCCTGGAGGCCGAGCGCGTCGACGACGCGCTCGAGCAGCTCCTGAACGGCGGGTCCGGGGGCTTCGGCCATCAGCGCCGGCGTCCCGAGCGCTTCTTCTTCTTGCGCGGCGGCCGCGGTGGCGGCCCGGCCGGCGCCGGCTTGGCCGTCGCGGCCGCGGGCTCCTTCGGGGCGCTGACGCCGCTCGTCAACTTCGAC
>JAHWJE010000439.1 GCA_019348575.1 Actinomycetota bacterium
TCGCCCAGGGCGGTGAACAGGCGGGGGAAGCGCTCGAGGCCAAGGTGCTTGTGGGCCAGTGGCACGTCGGCGGAGAATCCGCTCAGGTTGCCGCCGCTGGAGAAGACCTTGTCGTGCGTGGAGGCCAGCACCACGCAGCGCACCGCGTCGTCCGCCTTCGCCGCAGCCAATCCTGCGAGCAGATCGTCCAGGAGCCGGTCGGAGAGCGCGTTGCGGGTCTCGGGATCGTCCAGCGCGATGGTGGCGACGCCGTCGGCGCTCTGGTAGCGGACCTTCTCGAGCTGCATCGCGGCGAGACAGTACAGCTTCCCGACTGCTGGTTGAAAGTAGGAAGTTCTACTCCCTACTATGGGTGATATGAGTTCCAGCCCCGTCTCCCCCGCCGTCGACGAGGCGGCCCCCGCGTCGGTCCTCAAGCCCGACTTCGGTGCACAGCGCAGGCACTTCATCTTCACCGACGAGCACGAGCAGCTGCGCGAGTCGATCGCCGGCTTCGTCACCCGGGAGCTGCAGCCGCACGCCGACGAGTGGGAGCGGACGACGTTTCCGGACTGGGTCTTCCCGCGTATGGGCGAGCTCGGCTTCCTCGGCCTCTCCTACCCCGAGCGCTACGGCGGCCAGGGCGGCGACTACTACGCCAGCCTGGTGCTGGCGGAGGAGATGACGAAGGCCGACTCCGGCGGCCTGGCGATGGGCGTCGCCGTGCACACCGACATGGCGATGCCGCCGATCCTCGCGTTCGGCACCGAGGAGCAGAAGCAGGAGTGGGTCGTCCCCGCCATCAGGGGCGAGAAGATCCTCTGCCTGGGCATCACCGAGCCCGACGCCGGCTCCGACGTCTCGGGGATCAAGACCCGCGCGGTCCGCGACGGCGACGAGTACGTGATCAACGGCTCGAAGACCTACATCACCAACGGCCACCGCGCCGACGTGATCGTGCTGGTCACGAAGACCGACCCCGACGCGGGCTACGACGGGTTCACGCTCTTCCTCGTCGACATGGACGCGCCCGGCGTCATCCGCGAGAAGAAGCTCGAGAAGCTCGGCATGCACGCCTCCGACACCGCGCTGCTCGCGTTCGACGACGTGCGCGTGCCGGCCGACGCCGTGCTCGGCGAGGTCGGCAAGGGCTGGGGCGTCGCCGTCACGACGCTGGCCTTCGAGCGCGGGTCGCTGGCGTTCGCGCTGGGCGCGGTGGCGTCGCAGGTGCTCACACGGCTGGTGGCGTTGGCTGTCGAGACAGGCGCGGCGGATGATCCCGCGGTGCTCGGCGAACTCGGGGCGTTCTCGGCCGACGTCGAAGGATTGAAGCTGAGCACGATCCGGCAACTGTCGGAGCTGTCGGCGGGACGCTCACCCGGAGCCGAGGGTTCCGCAGTCAAGCTGTCGTGGGCGCGCGTGATGCAGGCCATGACCCGCTTCGCCATCGAGCTGCGGGGCCCCGACGGTGTCGCGATGGACTCGCCCGAGGTGGAGCGATGGGCGCTGGGCTACCTGCGCTCGCGCGGCATGTCGGTCGAGGGCGGCACGGACGAGATCCAGAAGTCGATCATCGCCGAGCGTGTGCTCGGCCTGCCTCGTTCGCGGTGAGTGGAGGACGACGATGAAGGCGACCTTCACGGACGAGCAGCGGGCGCTGGCCGACACGATGCGCGGCGTCGCAGCCGGTGGCCGCGCCGGCGCGCGCGCTCTGCTGGATGGCCGACCGCCCGGCGAGGACATCTCCCAGACGCTGTTCGGCGGGTTCGCCGGTGTCGGCATACCCGAGGACGCCGGCGGTCTGGGCGGCGGCCTGGTGGACCTGGCGATCCTGCTCGAGGGCCTCGGGCACAGCGTCGCGCCGACACCGTTCGTGTCGCACGTCCTGGCGGTGCAGGCGGCGTTCGGGGCGGGCATCGACGTCGGCGGGGCGCTGGACGGCGAGCAGCGGTGGGCGCTGGCGGTCGAGGAGCAGGGGCGGCCGTTGTCCGATCCCTCGGCCGCCCTGGACGACGGGCACCTGACGGGCGCGAAGCTCGCCGTCCGCGACGGCGCGGGGTGCACGGCCGCGGTCGCCACGGCGGCGGGCGGGCTGTTGGCCGTGGCCGAGCCGACGGATCGGACGGAGCGACCGGCGCTGGATCGCACCCGCCCGCTGGCGGACCT
>JAHWJE010000043.1 GCA_019348575.1 Actinomycetota bacterium
CAGGACGGCCCGCGGTCGGCTGGGTGAAGACGATCTGCGAGCGGTTCTCGCGCGCGCGGTCCAGCACGAGATCGATCGCGGCCCCGAGGCGCCGGCACTGCCCGGACGGCGACGCGCTCGAGGATCTCGGCGTCCGCCGGCCACTGCTCGAGCGGATGGCAGTACACGCGCGCCGTCGTGGGCCAGCGTTCGCGGGCCTTGAGCAGGATGCCGCCGTCCAGCGGCAGCCTGAGCAAGAACGGCAGCGTGCTGTCGGTCTCGGGGTTGCGAGCGACCACGAAGCTCGCGTCGACGTCTGCCATGGCGCCGCCAGCGTAGTTGACGGGCGCTGCCGCTATCGGGGGTGTACGGCGGCGGTCTTCTGGCGATACTCCCGAAGCGTGAAGGAGGTCCGACAGGTGGAGAGGCTCGAGGTTCGCGGTTCGACGCAAGACCGCTTCGAGGAGGTGCTGACCCCCGAGGCGCTGCGTTTCGTGGTCCGGCTTCACGACGAGTTCGACGCGACGAGACGTGAGCTGCTCGAGCGGCGCGCGACGCGTCAGGCGGAGCTCGACGCCGGCGGCTCGCTGGACTTCCTCGATTCGACGCGCGAGATCCGCGAGGGCGATTGGACGGTCGCTGCTGCCCCCGAGGACCTGCAGGACCGGCGCGTCGAGATCACCGGTCCCACCGACCGGAAGATGATCATCAACGCCCTCAACTCGGGCGCGCGCGGCTTCATGGCCGATTTCGAGGACTCGAACTCGCCGACCTGGTCGAACATGATCGGCGGGCAGGTGAACCTGATCGACGCGGTGCGACGAACGATCGCGCACGAAGCCCCGGACGGCAGTCGCTACGAGCTCGGCGAGGACCCCGCGACGCTGCTGGTTCGCCCCCGTGGCTGGCATCTTCCGGAGCGCCACATCGTCGTCGACGGGTCGCCGGTCGCGGGTGCGCTCGTCGATTTCGGCCTGTTCTTCTTTCACAACGCCCGCGAGCTGCTCGAGCGGGGCAGCGGTCCCTATGTCTACCTGCCCAAGCTCGAAAGCCACCTCGAGGCGCGGCTGTGGAACGACGTCTTCTGCCTCGCGCAGGACGCGCTCGAACTCGCGCGCGGCACGGTCAGGGCGACGGTGCTGATCGAGACGCTGCCGGCGGCCTTCGAGATGGACGAGATCCTCCACGAGCTGCGCGATCACGCCGCCGGGCTCAACGCCGGGCGCTGGGACTACATCTTCAGCGCCATCAAGCGCTTCCGCACGCGCCCGGAGTACGTCCTGCCGGACCGCTCGAAGGTCACGATGACGGTCCCCTTCATGCGCGCCTACACCGAGCTGCTCGTCAAGACCTGCCACCGCCGGGGCGCACATGCGATGGGCGGGATGTCGGCCGTCGTCCCGAGCCGCAGCGACGAAGAGGCCAACCGCGAGGCGTACACCGCGGTCCGCGAGGACAAGCAGCGAGAGGCCGCAGACGGCTTCGACGGCACATGGGTCGCCCACCCCGACTCGGTGCCCGTCGCCCTGGAGGCGTTCGTCGAGGTGCTGGGCGACGCGCCCAACCAGCTCGCCCGCCGGCGCGACGAAGTGGCGGTCTCGGCAGCAGACCTGCTCGACATCGGCCCGACGCCGGGCGACATCACGGAGGCGGGACTGCGCGGCGACGTGAACGTCGCCATCCAGTACATCTCCTCGTGGCTGCGCGGCAACGGCGCGGCGCGGATCCACGGGATGATGGAAGACGCCGCCACCGCGGAGATCGCGCGCGCGCAGGTGTGGCAGTGGACCCACCACGAGGCGCAGCTCGACGACGGCCGGACGGTCACGCCGCAGCTCGTCCGCGAGCTCGAGACGGCGGAGCTCGAGCGTATCCGGCGCGAGCTCGACGACGACGAGTGGTTCTACTCCGAGGGGCGGCCCGACCTCTCGCGCGAGCTCTTCGAGAGCGTCGCCCTGTCCGAGGAGTTCGTCGAGTTCCTGACGCTGCCCGCCTACGAGCGACTCGAACGCTGAGGGGCCGGGCGGCGCGGCAGCCGCCCGCTGCGCGGCGTCGGTGAGAAACCTCCGATACCTGTCATGCGCCCGGCTGGCGGTCGGGTCCCGCCGCTCACACCGAAGCGAGAAGACCGAGCCGCTGCGCCGCGGTGGCGGCCTCGACGCGCCCGCGGGCGTTGAGCTTGGCCAGGATGTTCGAAACGTGGGCTCCAGCCGTCTTCTCGGTCACGAACAGCGCTTGCGCGATCTCCCGGTTGGTCCTGCCCGCGGCGACCAGCGCAAGGACCTGCAGCTCGCGCGGCGTGAGCCCGAGTTGCTGGGCGGGACCCGGTCGGGCCGCCGTCTCGGCTCGTTCGGCGACGTTCAGCTCGATTCGCGCGCGCCGGGCGAGCATCCCGATCTCGCGCGCGAGCGCGCCGGCGCCGAGCTTCTGCGCGATCGCGTTCGCCGCGCGCAGCGCCGCGCGCCCCTCCTGCGCCCGGCGCCGCGCCAGGAGCGCCTCGGCCTCGCGCCAGCGCGCGTAGGCAAGCGGGTAGGGGTGGCCGACCGTCTCCCATGCCACGGCGGCCGAACGCCAGGCATCGGGCTCGGCCCCGTGCGCCAGCCGCTCGCCCTCCGCTTCGCATAGGCGCGCGTACGCAACCGTGACCGGAGAGATGAAGCGCCCGCCCGCGCCGGCGGCTTCGACGATCGTCCGCGCGCGCGCGACGAGCACGTCAGCGGCGGCGAAGGCCGGTGTCCGCGGATCCTCGCTGAGCCGCAGGCCACGGGCATCCGCCTCGGCCCGTGCGCCGAGCCACAAGAGGGGGCCGACGAACCACGCATCGTCGCTGGCCTCCAGGCAGCGCAGACCGGTCGCCACGCTGACGCGGGCCTCGGCCGGATTGCCCTGCCACAACGCGAGCTCGCCGCGATAGGCGGCCAGCATCGACTGGAACTGCGGATCGATGACGCTGATCATCAGCCGTTGGGCCGCGGCGAGGTGCTGCTCGGCGTGCTCGAGCGCTCCGCGCGCTACAGCGAGGCGTCCGCGGGACAGGTAGAGCTCGATGGCCGCCGTCTCGACCGGCTGGCGGTCCTGGGCGGCGCGCAGGATGGCGTCGGCCTGATCCCACCGGCCGAGCGCCAGAAGCGCGGTCGCCGCGTTGACCTCGAGCGAGACGCCGTAGTCGCGCGCGAGCCCGAGGCGCTCGGCGAGCCGCTGCCCCTCGAGCGCGAGCTCCAGCGCCTCCTCCAAGCGGTTCAGCGGCCCGGCCAGGATCTCCGACAGGTTCTGGTACGCGCGCCCGATGTCGTCGAGGTCACCGACCTCGTGGGCGATCTCCAGCGCGCGGCTGAGGTGCGCGACCCCGCCGGCGGGATCGCCGAGAAACCCGAGGGCGCACCCGAGCGTGTTCAGCGCGTGGCCTTCCTCAGCCCGCGCACCGACCTTCCGCGCGATCTCGATCGCCTGACCGCAGCGTGTCGTCGCGTCCTGGAAGCGCGCGAGCAGCATCAGGCTCTGCCCGTGGGCTGCGAGGACCCGCGCGCGCGCGGCCGAGGGCGGGTCCTCGGGAACGAGTCGCAGCGCCTGCTCGTACGCGCCGAGCGCAGCGTCGCTGTCCCCGGCCGCCCAGAGGTAGCGTCCCAACCGCTCCCACAGCAGCCCGGCGTCGTCGGCGTCGACGCGCTCGAGCGCTGCGCGGATGAGCGCGCCTGCGCGAGCGTGATCGCCGGCGAGGTTGGCCGCCTCGGCCGCCCTGCGCGAGAGCGTCAGATGGTCGAGTCCCGTCCGGGTCGCAGCGTCGGGCACGCTGTCCCAGACGTCGAGCGCGCGCTCGAAGTGCGCGCCGGCCTCCGCGAAGCCCCAGCGCGACTGCGCGACGCTGCCGGCCACGATCGCCGCGTCGAGCGCGCGTGGCAGGTCGTGTGCGGCAAACCAGTGGTACGCGAGCTCTCCGGCGACGATCGCCGCCCCGCCCGCGAGCTCTGGATGCGCGCTCAGCGCAGAGCCGTAGCCGACGTGCAGCTCCCTGCGCTCGCCCGGCAGCAGCTCCTCGTATACCGCCTCGCGCAGAAGCGCGTGACGGAACGCGTACGTGTCGGGCGCCTGGGTCACGAGCAGTTGATGGGCGACCGCCTCGCGCAGCGCATCGCTGCGCTCGCGCGGCGGCAGCGAGCAGACGGCCTCGAGGAGGCCGACGGCGACGCTGCGCCCGCCGACCGCCGCGACGCGCAGCACCTCCTGGGCCGCGGGTGAGCGGCGCTCGATGCGCGTGAGCAGGATGTCGCGCAGCGTCGACGACAGCTCGGCGGCCTCGTCCTCGCGCGACGCCGCCACGAGCTCCTCGGCGAAGAAGGCGTTGCCCTCCGAGCGCCTGAACACCGACTCGACGAGCGCGGGCGCGGGCGGTGCGCCGAGGATCCCCGCCAGATGCTCCGCGACCTCGCCGCAGTCGAAGGGACGCAGATCCAGCCGCTGCACCATGCGGGCGCGGTACAGCTCCGCCAGCAAGGCGCGCAGCGGATGCCCCCGGTACAGCTCGTCGGACCGGTACGTCCCGACCAGCATGATCCGCTCCGAGCGCAGGCTGCGCGCCAGGAACGCGAGCAGGTCGCGGGTCGAGCGATCCGCCCAATGCAGATCCTCGAGGACGAGGATCAGCGGGCTGCGGTCTGCCAGGCGCGCCAGCAGAGCGTGCACCAGCTCGAACAGCTGGCCCTGGGCGGAGGCGCCCGGCGCGGACGCCGCCGCCGCGGTCGCGCCTCCCAGCTCGGGAAGAATGCGCCCCAGCGAGAAGCCATCAGACGGGAAGAGCTCGGCGCGCGTCTCGTCATCCAACTCGTCGGCGTACGTCCGCAGCGCCTCGACGAACGGCCACAGCGGCAGGTCGACCTCGGACAGATCCAAGCAGCCGCCGACGAGCGTCGTCGCCCCCTGGCCTCTCGCGTGAGCCAGGAACTCCCGTATGAGGCGCGTCTTGCCGACGCCGGCCTCGCCGCCGATGACATAGGTGACAGCCCGACCATCAGCGGCCGACGCCGCACCCTCGCGTAGCTCGGCGAGCTCCGCGCGGCGACCGACGAACCGCGCGTTCAGGACGGTGACAGACACAGCGCAACGCCTCCCGCTGCCCGGGGCCAGCGCCTGCGCGACTGGCGGCGAGGAGTTCGCACGTCATCGAACCATCGACAGATCCACCCGCGCGCAACGCTAACGCAATCGCCCGCTCCCGCGGAGATTCCGCTGCTGGCAGCGTCGCGTCCGACCAACATTGGGAGCGAGCCACACCAGATATTGGGAGATCTCCCGATGCGCCCGGATATCACGGCAGGCGATCTTGCTCGCACCGTACGTGCGAGCACCTGAGGAGGCATCAGACATGTCGTTGAGGTTCGGAGGCGCCGTCGGCTGCGCGATCGGGCTGGGCCTCGTCCTGCCCGCGGCCGCATCCGCGGCCGTCAAGACTGTGAGCATGGGGCCGCCGCCGAGCGCCGGGGAAATCCTTCAGAGAACGTATTCCTCCGACGCCAACGCGTTCTTCCCGAGCGCGATCACGATCCGCGTCGGCGACCGGGTGAGGTTCGTGCCGGCCGGCTTCCACACCGTGCACTTCCCCGGGAAGTCGGGCAGGCCGGGGGCGCCGTTCGTGCCGACGGGGCAGACGATCGCAGGCGTCAACGACGAAGCCGGTGCCCCGTTCTGGTTCAACGGCCAGCCTCAGATCGGGTCCAACCCGCAGGTCTTCGGGCCCGGCGGCAAGCTCGGCAAGACGGTCGTGACCGACGGCAAGAAGGAGATCCAGAGCGGCGCGCCGCTCTCGAACCGGCCCAAGCCGATGATCGTGCGATTCACGAAGGCGGGCCGGTTCAGGTACTTCTGCGACATCCATCCGGGGATGAGCGGCAGCGTGCGCGTGGCCGCCAAGAGCAGGCGGATCGCGTCGCGCGCCGCCGACGCCAGGCGGGTCAGGAGGCAGGTCGCGCGCGCGATCGCGGTGGCGAGGTCGTTCAGGAGCCTCGAGCCGCCGGCCAACACCGTCAACGTCGGCTGGGCCGGCCGCGGCGGCGTCAGCCTGCTGCGCTTCGTGCCGGGGCGGCTCACGGTCCCCGTCGGGACGACCGTGACGTTCCGGATGAAGAAGGGCGACACCGAGACGCACACCGCGTCGACGGGTCCGGGCAGCCCGGTGCGGCCGAACACGTACCTCGGGAAGATCCACGCCTCGCTCGAGGGCCCGGCGCCGGACCCGAAGCTGCTCTACCCGAGCGACCCGCCGGCGGCACCGGCCGGGCTGACGCCCGCGCTGCACGGCAACGGGTTCTGGAACAGCGGGGTGATCGACGGCTCGCCCTTCACGCCGCTCCGAGACAGAGCGCGGGTGACGTTCGCGGCAGCCGGCACCTACACGTTCTTCTGCCTGATCCACCCGTTCATGCAGACCACGATCAAGGCGCAGTGAGCGCGAGGACGACGCTCGCGGTTCTCCTCGTGACCGGCGCGGCGGCGCTCGCCGCCGCGCCGGGCGCGGCGGCCGCGACTCGCGAGTTCTGGGTCGCGGCCACGCCGGTGGTCTGGAACATCGCGCCCAACGAGCGCGACCACATCACCGGCGCCCGGCTCGACCCCGCGCAGACCGTCATGCCGACGACCGTCTACCGCCGCTTCTCCCGCGGCTGGCGCCGGCCGCTGAGCAACTCGCCGATGTCGGGCAACCAGGACCTGATCCCGGGACCGCTGATGCGCGCCCGCGTCGGCGACACGCTCGTCATCCACTTCAAGAACATGGACTTCACCCGTATGAACGGGCACTCGATGCACTTCCACGGCGTCGAGTACAAGCCCAGCTCCGACGGTGCCTTCGTGCCGGGCGTGTCCGGTCGCGACGGCAACGTCGCGCCCGGCAGGACCTGGACGTACCGGCTGACGGCGGGCGAGCAGTCGGTCGGCGTCTGGCCCTATCACGATCACTCACCGTCGATGCACGAGTCGATCGCCGGCGGGATGTACGGGATGCTCTCGATCCGCGGCCGCCGCGAGGCGCTGCCCGACAAGGAGTTCGTCGTCGTCTTCGCGCCGATGGGCGACTTCCAGACGATCGACGGGCGGGCGTTCGTGGGCAACACGCCGGTCTTCCGCGCGAGGGTCGGGGAGCTCGTCCAGTGGGACGTGATGGCGATGGGCTCCGAGCACCACACCTTCCACGTCCATGGCCATCGCTGGCTCGAGAGGGGCGCGATCCCGCGCGACACGCGCACGATCGGTCCGGCGGAGTCGTTTCGCTTCCGCTGGCGCGAGCGCCATCCTGGGGTGTGGCTGTATCACTGCCACGTCGAGCAGCACATGGAGCGCGGCATGATCGGGACCTACCGGGTGGCACGGCGATGAGGCGCGCGCTGCCTTCGCTGGCGCTCGTCCTGGCGTTGGCGCTCGCCGGCCCCGCGGCGTCGCAGCAGCACGGCGGCGGCTCGTCGCCGCCCGGCTCCGGCAGCGGCGCCGGCAGCTCCGCCGCCGCGAAGCACACCGCGCGCATCGGCTTCGACGCGTTCCGGCCCCAGCGGCTGGACATCCTCACGGGCGAGTCGGTGACGTGGATCAACGCCAGCGTGCGCGCGCACACGGCGACGGCCGACGACGACAGCTTCGACTCCGGTCGACTGTCTCCGTCGCAGTCGTACACGCATCGCTTCGTCAGCAGCGGTGAGCACCCGTACCACTGCAGACTGCATCCCTCGATGCGCGGCGTCGTCGGCGTTCACGACCTGCTGCTCGACGCGCCGGGCCAGGCGGCGGCGCCGAACCGGCCGTTCCCGCTCGTGGGCCGCGCGGCGCTGGAGGCCGGTACGGCCGTCTCGATCGAGGCCGACATCGGCAGCGGCTACGCGCCGCTGACGTCCGCGATCGTCGGCGACGACGGGCGCTTCGCCACGCGCATCGTGCCGACCGCGACGGCGAGCTACCGCGCCGTCGCCGCCGGCCTGACGAGCCGCTCGGTGCGCCTGCTCGTGCTCGACCGGCGCATCTCGCTGACGGTGCGCCGTCTGGCGCGCGAGCGCGTGCAGCTGCGGGCAGAGGTGTCCCCGCCGTCGCGCGGCGGGCGCATCGTGCTGCAGCTCTTCCTGCCCGAGCGCTTCGGCTGGTGGCCCGTGCGGAAGGCCAGGCTCGGCAAGGACTCGGGCGCGACCTTCACGCTGCGCGCAACACGGCGGCTGCGGGCCCGGGTCCGCTACACGCTCGCCGACGGCGCGACGGCGCTCGCCACGAGCCGGACGCTGCGCATCGGCCCGCCGGGGCGGGCCGAGCAGCACCGCTGATCGCCGTCGGCGCACGCCGTGATCCGCGCGCCGGCGGGATCATGGCGTGAACTTCACCGTCATCACGTCGCCGTCGCGAATCCGGTAGTCGCGGCCCTCCAGCCGCAGGGTGCCCCGGTCGCGCGCGCCGGCGTAGCCGCCCGCGTCGACGAGCTCCTGCCAGCCGATGACCTCCGCGCGCAC
>JAHWJE010000440.1 GCA_019348575.1 Actinomycetota bacterium
GACGGTTCGGACGCTGGCGACGTACTGGCTCAACCTCGCCAAGCTTCGCGAAGCCGACCTCGCCGTTGTGGGCGTTCGGTGGTCGACGGAGGCCGTCGCTCCCTTCCACCGCGCCCTCGCCGCGGGAGTGGTCGACGCCCTCGCCGGGCACGACCGGAGCGCGGCGTTCGCCGACCGGCTCCGGGACGCGCTGGTCGACTCGAGGCCGTCCCCGATCGCTTCGAGCGAGCCGATCGCGCCATGCTCGTGCGCCTTGCGTGCGAACATCTCGGCGAGGCCGCGATACTGCTCGAGGCTGCCGTCCTTCAGCGGCAAGATGAATCCATCGACATAGCTCATGCTGCTTCTCCTTGCGGTTCGTGCGACCTGTACGTCGCGAGCTGGTCGGCGAGCGCGCGCAGGTTGAGGGTGGCGCCGTACTGCTGCGTGGCGACGCCTTCGAGGCGGTGGGCCTCGTCGATGACCAGGTGGCGATAGGGCGGCATCACCTGCTCGCCGCTGACGGCGTTGGCGAGCAGCAGCGCGTGGTTGACGACGATGAGGTGGGCGGCGGCCGCGCGCTGGCGTTCGCCTCCGAGGCAGGCAACCTCGCGCGCGGCGACGGCAACGCGACGACCGACGTCTACCAGCGCGTGATGGTGCGCTCCTACGGCGTGCCGATCGACGGCCGCCGCGCGCAGCGCCTGCGGATGACGACGCAGCTCATCTCTCGCAACGACGCCGGCAGGGCGGCAGCGGGGCCTTCGCGCAGCCCGGCGTCCAACGTCGACGGCAGCGTCGTGGCCTACGTCACGAGCGCGCCCGACCTGATCGGCGGCGACGCGCGCGGCGCCTCGCAGGTCGTGCGTGCGACCGTGCGCGGCAGCGTCGTCGACACGCGCCTCGTGTCGCGCGCCGACTCGGGCGCGCCGGGCACCGGGCCGAGCGGCGCGCCGAGCCTGACGGCCAAGGGCGAGTGGGTGTTCTTCCACACCGCCGCGGCGGACGTCGCCTGGGACACGCTGCGCGGGGCGGACGTCAACGGCGTCCAGGACATCGCGTTCTTCCAGCAGGCCGGCGGCACCCGGCTGCTGCTCGCCCGCACGGGCGCGACGTCGCCGGCCGCGAAGCCCGTGACGAGCCCGCACGGCAACTACGTCGTCTTCGAGCGCGCCGGCCAGGTCTGGCTGAACTACATCGGGCCCAAGTAGGCGGGCGCCGCCGCCGGCCGGAGCAGCCGCCGCCACGATCGCCCGGGCCGCCGGCCGTATGCGACGCTGCGCGGCGTGACACGCGAGCTGTATCTGTCCGTCGACGTCGAGCCCGACGGCCACGTGCCGGGCACGAGCTCGATCGTCTCGCTCGGCGCCTGCGCGGCGGCGCTCCGCGACGACGAGGGCAGCGTGCACCGGCTCGATCCCGACGCCGAGCGGCACAGCTTCTACGCGGTGCTGCGGCCGATCACCGACCGCTACCTCGAGCAGGCGCTGCGCGCGACGGGCTTCAGTCGGGCGACGCTGGAGCGCGACGGCCGCCCGCCCGAGGAGGCGCTGCGCGAGTTCGCCGCGTGGATCGACGAGCTCGCCGCCGAGCACGACGCCCAGCCGGTGCTCGCCGCCTATCCGCTGGGCTTCGTCTGGCACTTCACGCAGTACTACCTGCACGAGTTCGCCGGCCGCAGCCCGTTCGGCCAGTCGGCGCACTACGACATGAAGTCCGCCTACGCGGCGCTCGCCGGCAGCGCCGTCCGCGACGCGATCAAGCGCCGCATGCCGAGCGCGCTGCTCGGCCGGAAGGACTCAAAGACGCACCACGCGCTGGATGACGCGAAGGGCCACGTCGAGCTGCTCGTCGGGCTGCTGCGCTGGCACGAGCGCGCGCGGTAGCGCCAGCGCCCGGTCAGCAGCGCGAGCCGCCGCGCGCGAGCGAGCTCGAAGGCGCGAACCCCGTGATGCCGGTCGGACCGTAGACGGGCTCGAAGCCGCGGCTCGCGCTCGGCGACGTGACGCGAAACGGCTTGCCCCCGTCGTCGACGGACACCGTCGAGCTGTTGCCGTCGCCGTCCTTCACCGACAGCTCGGCCGTCCACGCGACGCGGCGCTTCTTCGTCGCGACGCGCAGCTCGATGACCTGCGGCGCCCCGCGCCTGACCT
>JAHWJE010000441.1 GCA_019348575.1 Actinomycetota bacterium
GCTGCGGCTGCCACACGCGGCCGTCCTCGGCGGCGCCGTGCACGAACACCAGCGGCGGCCCGTCGCCCACGCGCTCGTAGGCAATCTCGAGACCGTTCGCCCGGACGACGTCCACGACCGCAAACGTACGCCCAAACCGGGAACTACGGCGCCCGCATTGCACTCGCACCGATCAGCTGCAGCTGGTGCGCTCCCGGCGCTCCTCCCTTTCGTCCAAATTGAGCAGCGAGGAGTGGCGAGAGGTCTCGTGGGAGCGAGCGTGTCGCATCGATGCTCTGGGTGAACACGTTCGCGACACGCTCGCGAAGGCAGGGCGCGATCGCATCTAGCGCGTCGCCTTGATGCTCCATGCGAACACCTTCGCGACACGCTTCGGCGCTGGACGCGGTCGTGTCGGTCGAGGTGCCGCTGTGCGCCCCTGAAACGACACGACACTGCGCAGGCGCCGCACCGCCGTTCCTCGCTATCCCCTTGCACATGCCATGAGAGCCGACGCTCGCCCCGTCCCGTCCCTAGCCCGCGGTTCCGCATCAGCTATCGGCCGCTGCCCTGACAACGTGTCCTCGCCGGCGTGGCCCGACCGGCGACGAGAACCTCTGCGCACGGAGGTCGGAGTTCGCGGCGAGCCGTCACGGCGGGTTCGAACCGGCGGGAACGCGAGACCCGGGTCTAGACTGGACAGATGCAGCGATCCCGTCAGGGCCGTGTCGCCGAGCACTCGCCGGTCGCCGGCGCCGACCAGGGGCGCGCGAAGCAACGCGCGTTCTGCATCGCCGCGCTCGAGGAGGGCAACGAGCTCTCCGAGCTGCGCGAACTGCTGCGCACCGCGGGCGTCGCGGTCGTCGGGCAGATCGTGCAGCACCGCGAGAAGCCGCATCCGAACTCCTACCTCGGTACCGGCAAGCTCGAGGAGGTCAAGCTCGCCGCGAAGGCCGCCGACGCCAACGTGATCGCCTGCGACGACGAGCTGAGCCCGCGCCAGGAGCGAAACCTCGAGTCGGCGCTCGGAATGCCCGTCGTCGACCGCACGTCGATCATCCTCGACATCTTCGCCGGGCACGCGCACAGCGCCGAGGGCAAGCTGCAGGTCGAGCTCGCCCAGCTCGAGTACAACATGGCGCGGATGCGCGGCCTGTGGACGCATCTCGAGCGCCTCGGCGCGAGCGCCGCGCAGCCCGGCATCGGCGCCCGCGGGCCCGGCGAGTCGCAGATCGAGACCGACCGGCGGCTGGCGCGCAACCGGATCACGGCGCTGCGCCGCAAGCTCGTCGGGGTGTCCGCCTCGCGCGCCACGATGCGCGCCGAGCGCGAGCGCGCGCACCTGCCGCAGGTCGCCCTCGCGGGCTACACCAACGCCGGCAAGTCGACGCTGCTCAACCGCCTCACGGGCGCCGACGTCCTGGTCGCCGACCAGCTGTTCGCGACGCTGGACACCAAGACGCGGGCGTGGCGCGTGGAAAAGGGCACGGAGGTGCTGCTGAGCGACACGGTCGGGTTCGTGCGCGACCTGCCGCACAACCTGGTGGCCAGCTTCAAGGCGACGCTGGAGGAGGCGCGCAAGCTCCGCAGTGAGTGGGTGATCTCCGTCACCGGCAAGGTGGCCGCCCGGCGCGAGCAGGACGTCAACCCCAAGATGGGCACGGGCGAGATCGACGTGCGGGTGCGGAAGATGGAGGTGCTGAGCGCCTCGCCGACGCCGCCGGCGCGTCGTCGACCCCACCTATTTCGTGCTGTACCTCTCGCCCCAGGAGCTGGAGCTGCTCGACGGCTTGGCGCAGGAGTGCGGTATCTCACGCTCGGAGCTTGTGAGCACGCTGCTCGAGGTGGAACTGGATGACGACGGCCCCGTCGGCGGGAAACGGACTCGGAACGTCGGTTGAGCGTGAGGGTCGCGCTCCCGTCGAGCCCCTTTCCCGGGCGAGCTGGGTCGCTTCGCTGAGACGTCGTTCTGCGCGCTGCAGCTAGGCGCGGATGTCCAGGGCGAGCACGAGGTCGAGCGTCGCGAGGCGGCCAGGGCAAGCATCGGCATCGACCGACGTAGCCGTTCGGTCGCCTCCACAGTGGTGAAGCGGTTCGCCTCGGCACGTTAGCGAACACCTGTACGTCCAGTGAGACCGAACGCAGGAGCTGTA
>JAHWJE010000442.1 GCA_019348575.1 Actinomycetota bacterium
GGCAGCGGCTCGACCGCGCCCGGCGACGCGGCCGCGTCCGCCAGCTCGGCCCGCCGCAGCCGCACCGCCCGCGCCAGGCAGGCCTGACGCTCGCCGGCATGCAGCTGCGCCTCGACGATCTGAAAGCGGCTGCCGGGCTTCGCCAGCGACGCCTGCACCGACACGTCCCCCACCGCCACGCCGGCGAGGAACTCGATCGTCAGACGCGAGACGGCCAGCTCGCCGCCCGGCTGGACCTGCTCGACCGCGTGTGCCAGCAGTGCCGCGGGCGCGCCGCCGTGCATCATCCGCGCGTCCCACGGGCCGCGCGTCAGCCCCGCCGCCGCGAAGCCCTCGCCGGCGGGTTCGAACAACGCAGGAACGGATGCCACGGCCATCCCCGGGCACCCTACTCAGCGCTCTGACCTACCTCCCGCGGCTGCGTGGCCGCGCCGACGCGACCGGGCGGCCGGAGCCCGAGCGCGAGCCCGGCCCGGACCCCGCGCGCGAGCCCGAGCCGGAGCCCGCGGCAGCCGCACGCTCGCGGCGCCCCGGGCGCTGCTGCGGCCCGCGCGAACGCTGACCGCCGGAGCCGTGCGAGCCGCCGCCGCGCGTCGACGTCGGCAGCCCGCTCAGCGAGAACTCCGCGTGCAAGCCGAGCTCCGTCGCGATCCTGCTCATCTCGTGCGCCTGGTCGCCGAGCACGAACGTCACGCCGATCCCCGCGGCGCCCGCGCGGCCGGTGCGCCCGACGCGGTGCACGTAGCCGTCGCGGTCCTCGGGCATGTCGTAGTTGATGACGTGCGTCACGTCGCGCACGTCGATCCCGCGCGCCGCGACGTCGGTCGCCACGAGCGTGTCGACCTCCCCGCGCTCGAAGCGCGCGAGCGCCTTCTCGCGCTGGGACTGCGACTTGTCGCCGTGCATCGCGACGGCCGTCACGTAGTTGTCCTTCAGGCGCTTGACGAGCCGGTCGGCGCCGCGCTTGGTGCGCACGAAGACGATCGTCAGGCCGCGCTCCTCGTCCTTGAGCTCGTGCACGAGCGCGTCGACCTTCGCCTCATGGGCGACCTTGACGAAGCGGTGGACGGTCTCGGCGCGCGCGGGATCCAGCGGCGGCACGTAGGAGTGCGCTCGCGCGTCGGCGCGCGTGTACTCGGCGGCGATCTTGCCGGCGGCGCCCTCGAGCGTGGCGGAGAAGAACAGCGTCTGGCGCTTGCTCGGCGTCAGCGCGACGATCCGGTCGACCGCCGGGCGGAAGCCCATGTCGAGCATCCGGTCGGCCTCGTCGAGGACGAGGATGCGAATGTGCTCGAGCGACACCGCGCGGCGCTGGAGCAGATCCTCCAGGCGGCCCGGGGTGGCGACGAGGATGTGCGCGCGGCGCGCCTGCTGGATCTGGCGCTGGATGCCGGCACCGCCGTAGACGGCGGCGACGGAGAGCGCGCGGGCATGCGCGACGTCGGCGATGTCGTCGACGATCTGCAGCGCGAGCTCGCGCGTCGGGGCGAGGATCAGCGCGCTCGGGCGCCGGTCGGTCGCGTCGAGGCGCTCGACCATCGGCACGCCGAAGGCGAGCGTCTTGCCCGAGCCCGTCGGCGACTTGGCGAGCACGTCGTGGCCGGCCAGGACGTCGAACCCCCCGGCGACCACCGAAGGCACGTGGCGGATCGCCCAGCGAGTGACCCCGGACCGGGTCTTGTCGGTCGTCGACCCCGAGTCCCGCCACGTCCACAAGACGGTCCACAACTATCGCGACGGCTACAAGGCACACGCGGCGGCCGAACCCGAGACCGGGCTCATCACCGACGTCGCCATCACGCCCGGCAACACCCCCGACGCCGAGACCGCGCCGACGATCTTCCGCGGGCGGATCGCCTTCGCGCGGACCTACCGCTCGGGGGCCGGGCCGATCGTCTACACCAAGCGCCTGGTCGCGCCGCGCTCGCGGCCGTCGCGTCGGCTGCCCGGCGTTCCCCAGCGCCGGCAGGGCAAGCCCACCGAAAGCCGCTCGGTCGCCGGCCTCGAGCTGGTCGGCGACAGCCTCGGCCAGAGCGTGACCTATGACTTCGCCGGAGCGGCCGGCTTCCGCCAGAACGAGATCCGCCTGGTCGACGTCGAGGACGCCACCTCCCGCCAGGTGGCGCGCATG
>JAHWJE010000443.1 GCA_019348575.1 Actinomycetota bacterium
AAGACGAGATGCTCGTAGACCTCGTCGGTCACCGCGATGAGGTCGTTGTCGACGCAGACGCGTGCGATCGCCTCGAGCTCGGGGCGCGTCAGCACGCGGCCGCTGGGGTTGTGCGGGGAGTTGAGCAAGAGCATCCGCGCGCCGGGCGCCGCCGCCGCGAGCGCCTGGAGATCGAGCGCGAAGTCGGGTGGCCGCAGCGTGACGAGCCGCCGCGCGGCGCCCGCCATCGCGATCGTCGCGGCGTAGGAGTCATAGAACGGCTCGAGCACGACGACCTCGTCGCCCGGCTCGAGCAGGCCGAGCATCGTCGCCGCGATCGCCTCCGTCGCGCCGAAGGTCACCTGCACGCCGTCCTGCGCGTCGAGCTCCAGGCCGTAGCGGCGGCGCTGGTGGTCGACGATCGCGGCGCGCAGCTCCGGCACGCCGGCCAGCGGCGCGTACTGGTTGGCGGCGCCGCTGCGCAGCGCGCTCTCGACGGCCGTCACGATCTCCGGCGGGCCGTCGGTGTCGGGGAAGCCCTGGCCGAGGTTGATCGCGCCGGTGCGTGCGGCGAGCGCCGACATCTCGGTGAAGATCGTCGTGCCGAAGCCGCGCAGGCGCGTCGCGATCGCCGCGTCAGGCATCTGCGTCACCAGGCATGCCATCGCTCGCGAGGTTGCGGTTGGAGTACCGGGGGTCGCCGGTCACCTCGCGCCCGAGCCACGACGGCGCCTCGAACGCGCGCGACGCCTCCTCGTCGCCGAACTCGACCTCGGCGACGACGAGCCCGTCGAGCGTGCCGCCGTACTCGTCGACCTCGACGACGGCATCGTCGACGCGCATGCGCCGTCGCGTCTTCTGGATGCGCCGGCCCTCCGTCAGCTCCCACAGGGCGTCGCCCTGGCGCTTGTCGAGCAGCACCTCCTCCTCGGTCCGAACCGCGCCGCGCCCGGACTTGATCGTCAGGACGGCGGCGTCCGGGGTGATCCGCACGCGCACCTCGGTGTCGCCGTCCAGCGCGACGTAGCCCTGGCGGATCGGCTCGCGCCGGGCGAAGCGCATCGTCGGCGGCACTCCGCGCAGGAGGAACTTGCGCTCGATCTCGACGCCGGCCATTGGCGAATCTTGCCCGATCGCGCCGCCTACGCGGCGATGCGCTTGCGTCGCCCGGCGCCCCACATCGGGCGGTCCGAGGAGAAGCGGTACATCGCGGCTGGGCGGCCCGGTCCGGCGGCCCGCTGATCGCCGGTCGGCTCGATCAGGCCCGTCGCCTTGAGGTCGCGGCCGAACGTCGCCGGGTCATAGCGCGCCTGGGCGATCGCCTCGTACACGCGCCGCGCTTCGCTGAGCGTGAACGGCCCGGGCAGCATGCCGACCGTGACGTTCGACCACCACAGCTTGCCCTCGAGCCGGTCGACGGCCGCCGCCAGGACCTCCTCGTGGTCGAACGCCAGCGGCGCGGGCGAGCGCGCGGCGATCCAGCGCGCGCTGGCATCCGGCACCTCCGTGTCGGGCGGCACGAGCGCGAGGTAGGCGATCGACGGGATCCAGCCGCGCGGGTCGCGGCCGGGGTCGCCGAAGGCGTAGAGCTGCTCGAGGAAAGCTCCCCAGACGCCGGTGCGCTCGGCCAGCGTGCGGCACCAGTCGCGCGCGTCGCCGGCGCCCAGCGGCGCGATGTCCGCGTTGGCGAAGTACCCGCCCTGGGGCACGCATATGGTGAAGCCCAGCGTCCGCAGCCCGTCGCACAGGCGATCGCGGTTTGCCTGCAGGGCGGCGCACAGCGGCGCCACGTGGCGCTCGGCGTCGGTCAGCGCGGCCGCGACCGCGTGCTGGAACGGCGTTCCGCCGGCGAACGAGAGGAACTGCTTGGCGGCGCGCACAGCGGCGACGAGCTGGGGCGGGCCGGTCGCCCAGCCGATCTTCCAGCCCGTGAACGAGAACGACTTGCCGGCGCTCGAGATCGTCAGCGTCCGCTCGGCCATCCCCGGCAGCGTCGCGAGCGGGATGTGCTCGCCGTCGAAGACGAGATGCTCGTAGACCTCGTCGGTCACCGCGATGAGGTCGTTGTCGACGCAGACGCGTGCGATCGCCTCGAGCTCGGGGCGCGTCAGCACGCGGCCGCTGGGGTTGTGCGGGGAGTTGAGCA
>JAHWJE010000444.1 GCA_019348575.1 Actinomycetota bacterium
GGCCCGGCAGCCTGCGCCCGGCGAGCGCGAGCGCGACGCAGCCGGCGAGCGGGAACAGCAGCGTCAGCCAGGCGAAGAGCTCGAGCGCGCTCATCCCTGCAGCTCCTGCATCTCGTCGACGTCGATCGGCAGCCGGCGGCGGTACATCGCGACGATGACGCCCAGCCCGATCGTGACCTCGCAGGCCGCGACGACCATCACGATGATCGCGAAGATCTGGCCGTCGTGGTTGCCGTGCATGCGTGCGAAGGCGATCAGCGCGAGGTTGGCGGCGTTGAGCATGAGCTCGAGGCAGAGCAGGATCACGAGCGGGCTGCGGCGCGTGAGCACGCCGGCGGCGCCGATCGTGAAGATCAGCGCCGAGACCGCGAGAAACCAGCCGATGTCCACTACTCGCGGCCCTCGGCCTGGGCCTCGGCCTCGGCGGGCGTCTTCGTGACGATCGCGCCCGCCGGCAGCGAGTGGTGCTCGCCGACGGCCTCGGCCATCGTGCCGGTGTAGGAGGGGCGAAGGATGTCCATCGCGCTGTAGCGCGACTGCTCCTCGGTCGCGGTCAGCCCGCCGCGCCGGCGGGCCAGCACGACGGCGCCGACCGCGGCGATCAGCAGCAAGAACGACGCGACCTCGAACGGCAGCAGGAACTTCGTCAGCAGCAGGCTGCCGATCGCCGACGGCGAGCCGAAGCCGGCGGGCGCCGGCGCGCCGGGGGTGTCGATCAGCTGCAGGCCCGAGCCGAGCGTGGCGATGCACAGCTCGATGAACAGCGCGGCGCCGAAGATCGCCGCGACGGCCCGCAGCCCGCTGCCGGCGCGCGGCCCGAGCGGCTCGTCCTGGCCGCCCACGTAGGCGACGACGAAGACGTAGAGGACCATCACCGCGCCCGCGTAGACGATGACCTGCGCGGCGGCGACGAACTCCGCGCGCAGCAGCAGGAACAGCGCCGCGAGCGAGATCAGATGCGACACGAGCGCGAGCACGCTGTAGAACGGGTTGCGCACGGCGATGACGCCGATCGCCCCCGCAACTGCCCCGATCCCGGCCACGAAGAACAGCAGCTCTCCCATGAACGGCGCAATCTATCCGTCCCGGCGCGCCGGGGAACCCCGGCCCGGGCTTTGTTTGCATCGGCGTCTCCGCTGGGCACGATCTCGGCCACGCGCCAGCGGGTAGTTCTGCGCTGTGGGCCGCGAGTTGGCCAGCTACTTCCTGACGATCCCGCCCGCCAGCGCGGACGGCGTGGTCGCCGCCCTGCAGGAGGGCGGGGCACAGCTCGTGGGCTCGGACTACTCGTCGATCGACCTGCGCGTCTGCGACCCCAACCGCTACTGGGTCGACCTTCGCCTGCACCGCGCGTCGGAGATCCTGCTCGAGCTGCGGATCGCGCTGACCAACGACGAGTGGTCGATCCGCACGCCGCTGGAGGATGCGCTCAGGGCGCTGCCGCCGGACGCCGCCCAGAGCCAGCTGCGCGACGAGGACGGCAACGAGCTCGGCGCGCCCGCCGACGGCGCCTGGTCGCGGCGCCTGGAGGAGGACTTCGGCCGGCGCCGCGCGGCCTTCGTCGAGCGCGTCGGCGACTTCACGGCGCCGCTGTCGCCCGACCACGTCTACATGTACATCCACCAGACGCGCCGCAGGCGCGACGACGACGCCGAGCTCGAATGGCACCGCGAGCGCGAGATCAGCAGGATCGAGCAGATGTGGGAGGGCGAGCCGCAGCTCCCCGCCGACCACCCCGACAACCTGTCCCAGGACGAGGGCTGACCAAGCCCCCTACTCGCCCTCCTTGCGCAGCGGCGTGCGCTCCAGCGGCTCCTCGAGCAGCATCTCCTTCGTGAAGACGAGGTCCTGGCGGTTGTAGGACGACATCTCGTAGTCGTGGCCCATCGTGATCGCGTCGAACGGGCACGCGACCTCGCAGTAGCCGCAGAAGATGCAGCGCGACAGGTTGATCTCGTAGACGGCCGCGTAGCGCTCGCCGGCGCTGATGCGGTTCTCCGGCGTGTTCTCGGCGGCGACGACGCGGATGCAGTCCGCCGGGCAGGCGGCCGGATCGGAAGAGCGTCGTGTAGGGCGAGTGGGTGGCGTGGGGGGGGGGGGGGGGGGGGGGGGGGGGGGGGGGGGG
>JAHWJE010000445.1 GCA_019348575.1 Actinomycetota bacterium
CGGATCCCGGTGGGTGGGGTGCTGCCACGGATCGCGAATGCTCACGGACTGCTGGTTGGCGACGCGGCTGGAGCGGTCTCCCCGCTGACCGCCGGCGGCCTGGACCCGTGCCTGCGGCTGTCGGGCTTCGCCGTGGAGGTGACGCTGGCGTACCTCGCCGGCGGTGACAGCGCCGCGCTGGCGCCCTACGACGGCCGCTGGTTCCGCCGCCATTTCCGCAAGCGACTGGCGTTGCGCAACGCGCTCGTCGCCCTCTGGACGCCGGCGGCGCTGGAACTCGGCTGCGCGTTGCTGCGGACTCCGCCCGGCCGCGGTCTCGCCCGCGACGTCTTCTTCGGTCGCGGCTCCTTCCCCGATCCGCCAGCGTGAGTCGGTCCGGCGTCGCGCCTGAGACCGCCCTACCACGTGCCGCCGCGGCACCTACAGCCAGGTGAACAAGTTCGCGGCCAGCACGCGGCTTCTCGTCTGGCGGGCATTCCGCCGCACATCCGGAGGCTTGCCGCGCACCTCCGCTTCGACGGCGTAGAGCGCCGCGATCCGCCGCAACGCCTCCTCCGCGATCGGCGCCGTCCCGCTCTTCGTCAGGTCGAAGAACTCCCTCCTGACGTGGACCATCCGAACGCAATCTACGGAATACGGTTCAACGTTCCTGTTTCGTTTTCTGGCCTGCGCCGAACTTTGCCGCGCCAACCTCGGCGGCTGGCGACCAACTGAACTGCGCCACTGGCCAGGCCTCTTCGGGCGGTTCTGCCGGAGGTTCTGCCGGAGGTTCCGCCCGATGCTGCGTCGCGGTCGGCTCGGCGCCCAGGGGCCAAGCTGGGCGGTTAAATCGGTCTCTTTGCGGACCCGTGACGGGCCGGCCCGGTTGGACCAGGTCTACCGCCGGCTCCTCGCGGACCGGCTGCCGCCCGACGAGCGCGCGCTGCTGGGGGACGCCCGCCGCAACGTCGAGCGGCTCGGTCTGCTGATCGACGACCTCCTTGCCGTCAACCAGCTGGAATCCGGTGCCATGTCGCTCGAGCGCGGCCCGCTCGACCTGCGCACCGTCGCCATAAGCGCGGTGTCGTCGGTGCAGTCGCTGATCCGCGAGAAGGGGCAGGCGCTGGAGGCGGACCTCCCCGAGCCGCTGCCGGGCGAGGGTGACCCGCGGCGGCTGGAGCAGGCGCTCGTGAACCTGCTGGCCAACGCCCACCAGCACACCGCTTCCGGCACGCGCATCGCGGTCTCGACGACGGGCATGTCGTCGACGAGCCGCTGGCGCACCGCCACCTCGCGGCTCGGCAGGTGCCACCGGTCGTCTGCACCGATCCACCAGTCGAGCGACCAGCCGTCGAACCACGGCGTGAGAAGCCCCCGGGGATCGACGATCGCCTCCCTCGACGAGCCGAGGTTGCCGACCATCGTCCAATTGCGATTGGTCACGTTGGCGAGCAGCGGCAGGTGCCCCCGCGGTGTGAACGCCGGTGAGCGCGGGTCGAGCTGGCGTTCGAGCCAGTGTGGCCACACCCAGTCGACGCCCAGCTGCGCCGCCGCCCGGGTCCGCACGGCGCGGAACACGGTGCGGGCACCCACCGGCAGCAACTCGCCCGGGAGCTGCACCTCGAGGGTCTCGCCCAGCCGTTGGAAGGTCGAGAGGTGACGGACGATGTCGTCGGTGATGCGCAGGCGGCCCATGGCGTGCCGCAGCGCCCAGGTCCGCAGCGCCGTCACCGAACGGGCACCCCCTGCGCCATGCGGGACCACGTTAGACGTGCCCAGGAGGCCGAAGAATCGAGGCGGAACCTCCGGGAGGAGATGCTCGGCTACCGGGTGGAGGCGGCGTTGCACGCGTTCGTGAAGCGCCACGTCCGGTGCTGAACGGGCCGCCAACCCGCCCGGCTCACGCGCCCGCCGCCGCCGGCCGCTGCCGCCGGCATCTTCGACCAGTTGGTGATGCTCGGTGCCCTTCGGCCCGAGATCGTTGCACCAGGCCGCCTGCTGGCGACGTCGCTGGTGTGGTCAGGTGATCCGGTGGACGGTGTGGCCGAAGGCGTGGCCGCCCAGCTGGCCTCGGCCGAGTTGGTCGACGGGTCCGGTTCACTCGTCGTCTACGTCCGTACCACGGCGACGCTGGGTG
>JAHWJE010000446.1 GCA_019348575.1 Actinomycetota bacterium
GCCCGCCGGCGCGCGAGGTGCTCGACGGCGTGCTCGTCATCTTCGGCGGCGCGCTGCTGCTGACGCCGGGCTTCGCGACCGACGTCGCCGGCCTGATCTTCCTCGTTCCCCCCACGCGCGCGGCGCTGCGGCGACTGCTCGTCCGGCGCTTCGCGCAGCGGATGGTCCTGGCGGGCGCCGGCGCCTGCGCCGGGCGGCGCGCGGGCGCGCGCGGCTTCGACGTCGAGGGCACGGCGACCGAGGTCGACCGCGATCCCCGGAGGCTGCCGTGACCAGCGGCCCCGAGCACGAGGCGCCGCAGGCACGCGCGGCGGGCGCGACCGACGCCGTGACGTTCGCGTTCGGCGACCCGCGCACGCGGCTGTTCGGCGTGGCGCGCGTCGGGGTCGGCGGCGGTGGCGCGAGCGGCTTCGCGGTCGTCTACTCCGGCGCTGAGCTGGCCGGCGCGTCGACGGACACCGCGGCGATCGCCGGCGAAGTGGACGCGTGGGAGGCGGTCAGCGCGGCCGGCGTGCGTTCGACGGTCGAGGCGCCGTTGCAAGCGTGGACGGTGGCGTACGACGGCGACGAGGCCGGCTTCGACCTGCGCTTCGAGGCGGTCTCCGCGCCTGCCGCGCTCGATCCCGAGGACCCGGTCGCGCACGTCGGCGGGATGGCGGGCTACGAGCAGCTGTGCTCGGTGAGCGGCACGGTGCGGGTCGCCGAGCGCTCGCTCGGCGTGCGCTGCCTGGGCCAGCGCGGGCATCTGTGGGGCACGCCGGACTGGGGCAGGATCGAGCTCGCGCGAACGCTGACGGCGTGGCTGGGCGCCGACCGCGCCGTGACGCTGACGGCGGTGCGCCCGGCGAAGGCCAAGCACCACGACGAGGAGGCGCTCGCCGGCTTCGTGTTCGAGGGCGGCGAGCCGCTTGCGATCTTCGACGCGCGGCTGTCGACGACGTACGACGGCGAGCTGCGCCAGCGCCGCGCGGGCCTCGAGCTGTGGATGCAGGAGGAGGGCGGGCATGCGCGGCGCGCGGCCGGCGAGGTGCTGTGCGGGACGACGCTGGAGCTGGGCGACCTGCGACTGGACAGCGCGTTCTTCGCGTGGCGGATGGAGGGCCGCGAGGGCACGGGGCGCTACGACGTGCTGCGCCGGGTCTCGGACGGGTCGGGACGCGGCTTGCGCCGCCGGCGGTGATGCGGGCCGTCATCAGCGACTTCGGCGGCGTGCTGACGACGCCGCTGGCGGGGTCCTTTCAGGCGTTCGCGGAGCGGTCGGGGATGACGCTCGCGATGATGGCGGAAGCGTTTCGGACGTTGCACGAGCGCGACGGGGCGCACCCGCTGCACGAGCTCGAATGCGGGCGCATGACCGAGGAGGCGTTCGTGTCCGGGTTGCAGCGCGCGCTGTCGGAGGCAGCGGGGCGCGAGGTGTCGCTGGCGGGGTTCGCCGAGCTGCTGGGCGAGCTGCTGCCGAACGAGCCGATGATCGAGCTGATGGCGACGCTGCGCGACGAGGGCTACCGGATGGCGCTGCTGACGAACAACGTGCGCGAGTGGGAGCAGCACTGGCGCGCGATGGCGCCGATCGACGAGCTCTTCGAGGTCGTCGTCGACAGCGCGTTCGTCGGGATGCGCAAGCCCGATCCGGAGATCTACGAGCTGTGCGTGAGGCGGCTGGGCGTGCGTGCCGAGGAGTGCCTGTTCGTCGACGACCGCGAGGACAACTGCGCGGGCGCGGTGGCCGTCGGGATGCGCGCCGTGCGCTACCGGGACGCGGAGCAGGCTGTTCGCGAGATCCGCGCGGCGCTGGACGGGAGGCGGGGCGGCGGCACGCGGTAGCGGCTGGCGCGGCTGCTGTCGCGGCACGGGTTCGACCGCCGCCTTTTGGCTCGCAGCGAATCTGTCCGGACAGCTCGAGCGCGGCGGAGCGACGAGAGCGCGGCACGATCGCCTTGCGAGAACGTTCGTGCGCTAGTTGTCCGAGCCCAGCCGGTCCCAGCAGTAGAGCTCGAGGCACTCGCTCGCGAGCTCCATGCACCGCTCTCGGGAGAGGTGCGGGAGGACCGTCTGAAGCGCTTGGTCCTCGGCGACGCCCGCCTCGAACGCCTCCTCGCCACGGAAGCC
>JAHWJE010000447.1 GCA_019348575.1 Actinomycetota bacterium
TGGCATCGCTGCGGGCGCCGGGCTCGATCCCGACGAGCTGCTCGCCGCCGTCGACGAGCAGGACGTCAAGGACGAGCTGCGGGCGACGACGGCCGAGGCGCACGCCCAGGGCGTCCCGGGCGTGCCGGCGGTCGTCGTCGGCGACGAGGTCTTCTGGGGCGACGACCGGCTCGAGGAGGCGGCCGCCGCGGCGGCCTCCCCGAGCTGAGCGCCGGCCTACGCCGCGGCGGGCTCGGGCACGAGGCCGTGCTCGCCCGGCTCGGCCGCGAAGCGCCCGCGGATGAGGGCGACGGCGGCGATCGCGCCGGCGACGCAGATCAGCGCGCTGACGAGCAGCAGCCCGACCACGCGCATCGCGACCGTGACGGTCACGGCGGCCATGACCGCCAGCAGCAGGTTCAGCGTCCGGACCGGCAGCCCCGCCACCCGTGCGTACTCCTCGTCGTGGCAGACGGCGAACATCTCGCGGCCGACGACGAGCACGGTCAGCAGCAGCACGCCCGACAGGACGCTGATGACGGCGACGTCCGACGGCGAGACCGACGTGAGCGAGCCGAACAGGTAGGCCAGCAGGTTCGCGTTGGTGCCGTCCGACGACAGCCCGATCAGCAGGACGCCGCCGGCGATGCCGCCGTAGAACATCAGGGCGAGCGCGACGTCGCCGCTGGTCCGGCCGCGCGCCCGGACCAGCTCGATGACCACCGCGCCGATGACGGCGGCGACGAGCGCCGTCACCACGCCGGCGATCAGCAGCGCCGTCACGATCGGGCTGGCCTCGCGCACGAAGCCGCGGACGGCGACCGCGCCGGTGAAGCTCTGCGCGCCGATCTGCTTGGTGAGGTTGCCCACCTGCAGGGCGAGCACGGCGCCGAAGGGGATGGACACCAGCGCGGTCGGCAGGATGGTGACGCTGGCGATGAACCAGGCCTGCTGGATGAACTCCGCGAGGTTCGCATCCGCGCCGCTTCCGCCGCCCGCCAGCTTGAGCATCGTGCGCATCCCGACCTCGGGGTCCTGCACGGCGCGCGCGCCCGCGCGGTGGCGGGCAGCGCCGCTGCGACGACGGCGAGCGCGGCCAGAACACGGAGGATCCTCACGTTCCAGAGGTTCGCCGGGGGGATCGCTTCTCCTCTGCGTCAGGCGATCGGGGCGCCCGGCTGCACCTCTTCTTCCAGCTGCAGGAGCCGGACGGTGCCGTCCGGATCGAGCGCTCCCAGGATCAAGAACTCGCTCTTGAAGCCGGCGATCCTGCGGGGCCCGAGGTTGATGGCTCCCACCACCAAGCGGCCCTGAAGGTCTTCGCGCGTGTAGTTGGTGATCTTGGCGCTCGTGCGCAGCTCTCCGATGAGCGGCCCGAAGTCGACCGTGACCTTCCACGAAGGATCGCGGGCCTCCGGGAAGTCTTCGACCTGGGTGACGCGGCCCGCGCGCAGGTCCAAGGCGAAGAAGCCTTCGGCGCCGACGTCGTCCTTGCGCGGCAGCTTGTCGAGTGCGTAAGGCAGCCCGTCCGGATCGATGTCGTGTTGTCCCATCGCCGTAACCTAAAGCCATGCCGGAGTTGCCCGAGGTCGAATCCGTCCGGCGCCAACTCGAGCCTGAGCTGCGCGGGCGGCGCGTCGAGCATGCCTGGTACGACCCGATTCCTACCGTGCCGCGGGAGTTCCACCGGCTGGAGCTCGCCGAAGGCCGGACCATCGAAACGGTCGGCCGCAGGGGCAAGTTCCTCATCGCGCCGCTCGACGAGGGACTCGAGCTGATCATGCACCTCGGCATGACCGGCGCGTTCCGGTTCGATCTCGACGACCCGCACGTCAGGGCGCGCCTCGAGCTCGACGACGGCCGCACGGCTCCCGCCCGCGTCCGCCGGCTCGGCCGCAGCCGGGTCGAGCTCGCGATCCACGAGGGGCGAACCCACCAGGTGAAGCGGATGCTCGAGGCGGTCGGCTACCCCGTGCGCCGCCTGCACCGTCCGCGCTACGCCGGCCTCGACGTCCGCGGCCTGCGCGAGGGCGAGTGGCGGGAGCTGACGCGCGACGAGCTCGCACGCCTTCGCGGCGCTACCGGCTGACGAATCCCATCCGCTCGTACATCAGCGCGAGCCTC
>JAHWJE010000448.1 GCA_019348575.1 Actinomycetota bacterium
AGGCCGGTCGTCGCCCACAGGCCGCTGAGCAGGGACTGGCCGAGGTCGCCGCCCGCGAACGGCGTCACGAGCGCGACGGAGGCGAGGTACAGGAGCGTCAGCGCAGCGGTGGCGGCGAGCGCCGTGCGCCAGCGCGGCAGCAGCTGCGCGCCGCGCAGCGCGACGAGCGCCGCCGCGCCGAGCGCCAGAGCGGCATCGGGGATCGACTCCAGCCCGGCGAAGAGCGCCGCCGGCGGTGCCTCGAACGCGAGCGCATGGCCGAGCGCGAGCGCCAGGAAGGCGCCCGCGCCACAGGCGGCGACGTCGTCGCGCGCACGGGCGGCGATCGTGCCGAGCGCGAGCGACTGGGCGGCGAACGCCGCGGCGAGCGCGGGGCCGTCGAGCGTGAGCATCGCCAGGTAGGCGATGCCCGCCATCGCGACGCCGTCGAGCCCCGCGCGCCACCACGGGCGAATCGCCGCGGCGAAGCGCCCGGCGACGAACGCCCCGGCGGCGGCCGCGGTGACCGCGAGCTGGGCGCCGAAGGAGATCGGGTCCCCCGCGGCGATCGCTGCGGGCGGCGCCTGGGCGATCGCCTGGGCGGCGCTCAGCAGCAGGTGGGCGCCGAGGCCGAGGCCGACGAGCAGCTCGTCGTGGTCGCCGGTGCGGCGCGCGAGCGCGCGGCCGGCGAGCAGCGCGAAGCCCGCGGTCGTGACCGCCCACGCGGTCGCCAGGACGGGGCCGTCGAGGATCGTGGCCGCCGCGACGTCGGCGAGCACGACGCCGAGCGTGAGCGACAGCAGGCGCAGCTCGCGGGCGATGCGCGTGGAGCGCGTTGCCAGCCCGACGGCAAGGTGCACCGCGGCGAGCGCGACGAGCCAGACATGCGCGAGCAGCGAGCCGTCCAGCCCCCACCAGCCGGCGAGCGCGAGCACGAGCGCGTTGAAGGTCAGCAGCAGGGCCGAGGAGACGCGCAGGCGCGCGGCCGGCACGCGCAGCTCGAAGCCGACCGCGGCGCCGACGTTCAGCGCGCCGAAGGCCGTGAGCGCCAGGAGGGCCGGCGCGTGCGACGGCGCGCTGACGACGAGCCACCACAGCCACTGCGGCAGCGCGACCGCGAAGACGGCGACCGACAGCCAGTTCCAGCGCTGCCAGACGACGACCGCGACGCCCGAGAGACCGGCGAGCCAGAGCAGGGTGAGCGTCGACCCCTGCGACGGCGCGCCGGCGAGCACGGGCGCGAGCAGTGCGCCGACGATGCCGAGCGCGGCGATCCCGCGCGACTCCCAGCGCACGGCGACCGCCGCGCCCAGCGCACCGGCGCCGAGCGCGAGCCCATGCGCAACCGCGATCGGCAGCACGCCATACACCGGACCGCCGACCGCGACGGTCACGAAGAGACCGGAGATCCCGGCGGCGACGGCCGCAAGCGCCGCATCCGAGTGGCGGCGGCGCTCCTGCGTCCAGACGCCGCCGGCGAGCAGCGCGAGCGAGAACGTTCCCGCCAGCAGCGTGCGCGCGCCCTCGCCGATCCAGCCGTTGGAGACGGCGATCGCGAGCAGCAGCGCGATCCCGACGAGCACGGCGAGACCGCCGGCCCAGGCGAGCACGCGGCCGCCGACGAGGTCCTCGAGGCTGCCGCGCGGGCGGCCGACCGGGGCCGGCGGCGCGGGCGAGGCGGGCAGCGCGGGACCGGACGGGGGAGGCCACGCGGGAGGCGGCGGGTCCGGGGCGGCGGCTCGTGCCGGCGTGGGGGCGCGCAGCGTCGCCGCCTCGACTGCCTCCAGGCGCGTCGCGAGCGCCTGCATCGCGCGCTCCAGCGCATCCAGCCGCGCCCTGTCGACCTCACCCGTCATCGCGCTCACCTCGCTTGTCAACCATCGGTCAGCAAGCACGGTAGCAGCCTTGTCGACCGCCGGTCAAGAGTAGGCTAGACTGCACCTCCATGGGCGGCCCCGCATACCGGCGCATGCAGAACGACGAGCGCCGCGCGCTGCTGCTCGAGCGTGCGACGCGGCTCTTCGGCGAGCATGGCTACGACGCGCTGTCGATGGCGCAGATCGCGCGCGAGGCGAAGATCTCCAAGGCCCTGCTCTACCACTACTTCCCGAGCAAG
>JAHWJE010000449.1 GCA_019348575.1 Actinomycetota bacterium
CGATCTTTCCCAATGTGATCGTCCGACGGGCGCGCCGTTGCGTTTGGCAACGAAAGCGAGCGCGGCGACGGAAACGGCTCGAAAACCGGGCCGTATTCGCCTCGAATCGCGTTGGACGGGCCGGCCAGCGCATCAGAGCTGAGCAAGGAAAGCTCCACGTAGGACCGTCGCACTCTCGCGCGGCGCTCGGCATGTCCGCGCGCGAGGACGCGTGCAAATGGCCGATCGCCTCGCCGTCGGCGCGATCGTCGCGCTGCACCTCGTGTTCTCGTCGGCCCCCCGCTGCGCTCGTCTGACGTCTTCGGCTATCTCGGCTACGCCCGCGTCGGGATGCTGCACGAGAGGGCGTCGCCGCCCGGCGGCTGGATCCGATCGACCCGTACGTGGCTGGAACGAGGGGGTCTCGCCGTACGAGTCGCTGTTCACGCTGATCAGCTACGCCGTCGTGCCGCTCAGGGTCGCCGGCGGCTACTGGGCGTTCAAGCTGCTCTGCGCGGCTGCGAGCCTGGGCGATCGTCTGGCGCCTCGCCGCCGCCCGCGGGCACGATCCGGTCGCCGCGGCCGTCTTCGTGGGGCTCAACCCGGCGCTGCTCGCATTCGAGGTCGCGGCACGGGCTGGGCGATGTTCGCCGGGCTCGCGACGTCAGCCTGGCTGCTGCCGTGGTACGTGACCGCGCTGCTGCCCGTGGCTGCGATCGGGATGAGCCCGGCACTTCGCGCCGCCACGGTGCTGCTCACGCTCTACGTCGTCGCCACCCGCGTCCCGTTCCTGATGTAGTCGCTAGCCCGCGCTCTCGTGCGAGACCTGCGCCTCGTGGCGCGCGGAGACCCAGTCGTCGAGCGTTCGCCACCACGCGAACAGCCAGTCGATCCGCTCGTCGGAGTCGGCGGGGACCTGCTCGGCGGGCACGGCCCACAGCCGCAGCTCGACCGTCTGCGGGTGCGGGAGCAGACGCCACACCTCGGCCAGGGAACACGGAAAGCCGACGTGCGCCAGGAAGATCACGATCGCATCGGGCGCGGCGAAACGGGACGCCCTGCCCAGTACGTTCCGTTTGAGGTCGACGACCTCCGGAACGCCCTCGAAGATGACGCCCGCATCGCCGAGCGCCGCCTCGGCGTCGACTTCGACGACGAGGAGCGAAACGCCGCCCGGATCGAGAAGGTCGACCCGAAGGGCGTCGCGGCCGCCGCCGGGCTGAAGCCGGGCGACGCGCTCGTGGTTCCGAGCCCAGGCGCCGCGGCCACGCCGGCCGTGACCGTGCTGGCGAATCCCGCCGCGTCCACGGCCGACGTCGTGGTGAACGGGTCGGCCGCGACGACGCTCACGCTCCCGCCGGTGCGGTGGCACCTGGCGCGCGGCTACGGCCTGGCCGCGCGAATGCCCACGCACCCCGTGTGGGCCATCGCCACCGTGCTCGCCGCCATCGGGTGCCTCGCCATCGTCAGCAACGTGGTGAAGTTCTTCCAGGAGTACCTCTCGGACAAGGCGGCGATCCTCGCCGTGCAGGACATCCGGCGGCGGCTGTACGACCGCGTGCTGCACGTGCCGATGAGCCACTTCAACCTGCGGGGCGCCAGCGACGTGCCCGTCGTCGTGGCCACTGCGCGCGACGCCGAGGGCGACATGATCCGAACCCTGGATGTCGGCGCCGACGACTACGTCGTCAAGCCGTTCAAGCCCAAGGAGCTCGTCGCGCGGCTGCGCGCCCGGCTGCGGCAGCGCGAGGACGCCGAGCCCGAGTCGCTCACCATCGGCGCGGGCGAGGACCTGGTGACGATCGACGTGCCCGGGCACAAGGTCGTGCGCGGCGGCGAGCAGGTGCAGCTGACGCCGCTGGAGTTCGACCTGCTGGTCGCGCTGGCCCGCAAGCCGAACACCGTCTTCACCCGCGAGGTGCTGCTCGAGCAGGTGTGGAACTACCGGCACGCCGCCGACACCCGGCTGGTCAACGTGCACGTGCAGCGGCTGCGGGCCAAGGTGGAGCGCGACCCGGAGCACCCGCAGGTGGTCGTCACCGTGCGCGGCGTCGGCTACAAGGCAGGGCCGGACTGACCGCCGTACCGCCCTCGACCCGAGCCGCCGCCCCCGGC
>JAHWJE010000044.1 GCA_019348575.1 Actinomycetota bacterium
TGGCTGGACTACCCGCAGCTCGAGCACGAGCTCGAGATCGTGCGGCTGCACGTCCCCCGCCTGCAGGAGACCATCGCCCGCAAGCTCGTGGAGATCGTCAGCATGGTGCGCGACCTCGACCTCAAGAAGCCGCCCTCGATCGCGGAGTCGATCGACTGGGCGCGCGCGCTGCTGCTGCTCGGCGCCCAGGACATCGACGCGGACGTCTTCCGCGAGACGCTGTCGATCATCGTCAAGCACCGCACCGACCTCGACATCGTCGCCGAGCGCGTCGGCCTGAAGCTCGGCCCGGCGAGCGTCAGCGCGCCGTAGGAGCGATGGCGTCGACGCCCGCCGCGGTCCCGCCCGGCCTCGCCGCACAACTCATCACGTTCTCCGAGGAGCTGCGCGCGGAGGGCGTCAACAGCGGCACGTCGCAGCTGCTCGACGCGTTCGCGGTGCTCGCGCAGATCCCGTGGACCGGGCCCGAGGACTTCCGCGAGGCGCTCGCGGCGACGCTCGCCAAGTCCCAGGAGGACCGGCGGATCTTCGAGCTCGTCTTCGAGCGCTTCTTCTTCCGCGCCGCCGAGGAGGCGGCGATCCGCGAGGGCGTGCGCGAGCGCGCTGACCAGGCCGGCGACCGCCACGGCGAGGACGCCCCGGGCGGCGAGCTCGATCTCGACGAGCTGCGCCGCCAGATCGCCGCCGCGCTCCAGGCCGGCGAGGAGTCGCTGATGCGCGACCTCGCGCGACTGGCGATCGCGACCTTCGGCCGCGAGGGCCAGGGTTCGGGCGTCATCGGCGTCGACGTGCAGCGCATCCGCCGCGCGCTCGGCCTGCGCGCCGAGCCCCAGCACGAGCTGCCCGCCGGCGACCCGCGCCGCGAGGGCGTCCCGCGCGAGGCGCTGCGGCGCTTCGAGGCGCTCATGCGCCGCGAGCTCGAGCGCGGCCAGATCGAGCGCACGGCGAGGCTGCCGCCATCGCGCCCGCTCAACGAGCTCGACCGCGCGCTGCCCAGCGGCCCGCTGCAGGATCTCGCCGCCGTGCATCGCGTCGTCGCGCAGCTCAAGCGCCGGCTGAAGACGCAGGGCCAGGAGATGCGCGGCCACGCGCGGCACGCGCAGGTCGACGTGCGGCGCACGATGCGCGCCTCGCTGCAGACCGGCGGGGCGCCGGTCGACCTGCGCTTCAAGCCCGTCCGCCCGCGGCGGCCGGAGATCTACGTGCTCTGCGACGTCTCCACGAGCGTCACGAGCGCGTCGGTGTTCTTCCTGAGCGTCCTGCACGCGCTGCACGACTCGTTTCGCAAGATGCGCTCGTTCGTCTTCATCGAGCGCATCAGCGAGGTGACCGACGTCTTCGACCGCGAGCGCGAGTTCCGCGCCGTCTCGGAGGCGATCGCGCGCGACGCCGGCGTCGCCGACGTCAGCGGCTACACCGACTACGGGCGGGTCTGGTCGGAGTTCCGCGCGCTCGTCGAGAACGACCTGCACCCGCGCGCGACCGTGATCGTGCTCGGCGACGCGCGCACGAACGGGCGCGACCCGCGCGCCGACATCTTCGGCCAGATCGCCGCGCGTGCCGGCCGCACGTTCTGGCTGAACCCCGAGCCGCGGCTGTACTGGAACTACGGCGACTCCGTGATCGCGACCTACCAGCAGCACTGCCAGGCGTTCGAGTGCTGGACGACGAGCCACCTCGAGGACTTCGTCAAGGCGCTGACGCAGCCGACGCGCGCGAACTGATCGAGCTTTCGCGCTCACCATCGACCAACCTGGGGCCGCGGCCGGCGTTTCAACGATGACGCCACAGACGCCGAGACCAGCGATGGTCCCTTCGAAGGAAGGTCTTGCCCGTGTTATCCCTGAACGTCGCCGCGCGCCGTCGAAAGCCCGATCTGCTGTGCGGCACCCCCCAGCTCACGATCCGCTGCGTGCGCCGAGGCGAGACGCACGTGGTGGCGCTCGCCGGTGAGCTGGACGTCGCGACCGTGCGCCAGCTCGAGCACCAGCTCGAGCGCGTCGAGCAGACGGACGCCGGCGCGATCGTGCTCGATCTCCGCGACCTGCAGTTCATCGACTCAGCGGGCATGCACGTCCTGATCCGTGCCAGCGCTCGGTCGCGGGCGCAGAGCGGTCGGCTGACGATCGTGCGCGGGCCCGACAGCGTGCACCGCGCGTTCGAGATCTGCGGGCTGGCGTCGAGACTGCCGTTCGTCGATCACGAGCAGGCGCTGACCTCACCCTGACGCCCTTCCCCGTCGGGGCCGGGAGCGCTGACCGAAGCTGAGGCGACGGCGACGGCGACGGCGCGACGCGCGGTTTGCCCCCGGCCCCTCGCGGGGCATCACAGCCGCGTGGACGAGGCGCGCATCACGAGCTACCGCGACGGACCGCTGCTCGTGCGCGGGCCGTTTCGCCTCGAGGACCAGGACGGCAACCCGATCGACGCCGGTCGCGGCACGATCGCCCTGTGCCGCTGCGGCAAGTCGCGCCTGCGCCCGTTCTGCGACGGCTCGCACAAGGTCGTGCGCTTTCGCGCACCGAGCGGCGCGGAATCAGGTCGCGGCGGCTGACGGCTCGCGGACGGCGGCGGACAGCCGCAGGCGCAGCGAGCTGACGCCCTCCTCCCAGGCCCCGAGCACGTGGCGCGCGAGGTTGGCGTCGAGCGCGACGAGCACTGCCGCGCCCCACAGGATGTCGCGCTCGAGCTCGGGTTGCTGGCGCGCCAGCCCGCCCGCGAGATCCACCGCGGCGATGTTCTCGTGGATCGCGTCGGCCGTGACGTGCTCGTCGAAGAAGGCCGTCGCCCGCTCGCCGAAGCCCAGGCGCCGCAGCCCGCTCGCGTAGCGCCGGTTGGGGACGGAGGAGTCGATCTCGAAGAGCGCGAGGTGCCCGACGATCGCACCGCGCCAGCGCCGGTGCAGCCCGAAGAGCGACATGAGGTTGACCGTCGCGAGCGTCACGCCCGGCAGGTGGTCGATGTAGGCGCCGTAGCGGGCGTCGAGCCCGAGCTCGTCCATCGCCTCGGCGAACAGCTGCGCATGGATGCGGGCCGGGTCGCCGTTTCCGTACTCGTCGGTCTGGATCTGCACGAGCGCCGCCTTCGGGGCGCCGTGCAGGCGCGGCAGCGCCCACGAATGCGGATCGGCCTCCTTGAGCTGGTACGCCGAACGGTGCGTTACGAACTCGCGCAGCTGCTCCTCGGTCGCGTCGCGCTCGATGTAGCGCGACAGCGACGGCCCGCCGTCGGCGTCGGCGATGGCGCGCAGCGCGAGATCCATCTCCGCTGGCGATTGCGGCCCCGCCGGTCGCGGGACGGCGGCGGCGAGCGCCGCCTCGAAGGCCGCCTCGAGGTCGCGTCGCAGAGCCAGCAGCGTCGGCTCCCACTCCCATTCGTAGGCGACGCCGGGCAGGCCGCGGTAGTGCAGCTCGTAGCAGCAGTACAGGGCGAGCTGCAGGTCCTGGTCGCTGAGCGGATCCGCCGGCGCCGGGAGCCGCGGCGCCCGCAGCGGGTGCACCGGCTGCGCGAGGGCCGCCAGCAGTGCTGCGCTGATCTCGCCACGCGGCTGAGGGAGAACGAGCACGGGAGGGTGCGTACCCCCTGGCGAACGTGCCTGAACGGCTGCCGCCGGCCCGCTGCGCTGTCGCGGCGCTACGCGAGCAGGCGACCTGCGAGCCACGAGACGAGCCCGTCGAGCCCTCCGCGCGCCGCCTCGGCACGCTGGCGACCCGCGCCACCCGGCCCGGCCGCCAGTGCGCGAGCATGCTCGAGCTCGACCTCGCAGCCCAGCCGCGGCCCGTACGGCGCGAGCGCGTCGAGCAGGCGCTCCAGGCGCTCGCGCACCGGCTCGCGCTCGCCCGTCACGAGGTCGGCGACCTCCGCCTCCAGGCCGTCGCGCGAGGCGAGGAAGCTGTTCTCCTCGATGCGCCAGGTCGGCGCGACGGCCAGCCGCTCGCCGGCCACGGCGCGCTCCGCCAGCCACGCCACGAGCGCGTGCACGACCGCGCCGACGGCGACCGTCTCGCCGGTCGTGGTCTGCGCGTCCGCGACGCGCACCTCGATCGTGCCGAACGTCGGGTGCAGCCGCAGCTCCCACCACCAGCGGCGGGCGTCGGGCAGCGCGCCGGCGTCCGCCCCCCACTGCAGCGCGCGCTCGAACGCAGCCCAACTGCCGAGCGCCGGCGGCACGCCCTGGCGCGGCAGCATCGCCGCGATGCGCGGCCGGACGGACGCAAGGCCGCTGTCGCGGCCCTCGTGAAACGGCCCGTTGGCCGCGAGCGCGGCGAGCTCGGGCAGGTAGGAGCGCAGCGCGTCGTGGACGACGACCGCGAGGTCGGACCCCACGATCGAGACATGCACGTGCAGCCCGAAGACGAGCTGGCGCGCGGCGATGCTGGCGAACTCCTCGCGCAGCGCGACGTAGCGCGCGCCGCCGTTGAGCTCGCCGAGCGCGTCGGCGAACGGATGCACGCCGGCGGCCGCGACGAGCGCGAGGCCGTCCAGCGCGCCGGCGAGATCGCGACGTGCCTCGTGCAGGTCCGCCCCCGCGGCGCCGACGGTCCGCCGCGGCACCGTGACGTTCTCGATCTGCGCGGCGGGAAGCTCGGGCTTGAAGCGCGTGTCGCCGCCGAGCGCGGCGAGCGCCTGCTCCACGCACGGCGCGAGGTCGAGCGTGCGCGGATCGAGCAGCATCAGCTCTTCCTCGAGCCCCACCATCTGGGCGCGTGGGGCGTCGAACACGGCGCGGCTGGCGCCGAGCGTCGCGTCGGAGCGGGCGATGGTGGGCTCGAGCGTCATGTTTGCGAGCGCGGCCGGCGAGGGATACCCGCCGCGCGTGCACATCATCACCCCACTGCCCGGCGTCTTCCATCCGCGCAGCGACACCTGGCTGCTGGCCGACGTCGTGCGCCGGCAGGACGCGCTGCGCGGGGCCGACGTGCTCGAGGTCGGGACCGGCAGCGGCGCGATCGCGGTTGCGGCCGCCAAGGGCGGTGCGGGCAGGGTCACGGTCGTCGACGTCTCGCGCCGCGCGCTCGCCACCGCCTGGCTCAACGCGCGCATCAACGGCGTCCGCGTCGTCCCCCGCCGCGGCGACCTCTTCGCACCGGTCTCCGAGCAGCGCTTCGACATCGTCGTCTCCAACCCGCCCTACCTGCCCAGTCGCGGCATCCCGACGCGCGGCGCGGCGCGCGCCTGGGAAGGCGGCGTCGACGGCCGCAGCATCCTCGAGCGCATCTGCTCCAACGTCGCGCAGCACCTCAACCCGCGTGGAACGGTGCTGCTCGTGCACTCCTCGGTCAACGGCGTCTCGCGCACGCTCGACGCGCTGCAGGAGGCGGGCCTGCGCGCCGACGTCGTCGCGCGCGAGCGCGGCTCCGTCGGACCGCTGCTCGCAGAGCGGATGCCCGAGCTCGACGAGGAGGAGATCTGCGTCGTCCGCGGGCGGCTGCTGTAGCCGGCGGCCGGCGCCACGAGTAGGCTTCGCGCAGTGTGAAGACCAGGGGGGCTGGCGACAGGCCGGCTGAGATAGCGCCCACGTGCGGCGCTGACCCTTCGAACCTGTGGGGTAATGCCCGCGGAGGGAGCGATGCTGACGCGGATCGGGGCGCCCGAGGCGGCGCCGAAGGAGAACGAGACCGAGCTGGGTTCGGTCTCGCTTCGCGACGTCCGCAAGACGTTCGCGCGCGGGCGCGCAGCCGGCCGCGTCGCCGCGCTCGACGGAGTCTCACTCGACGTGCGGCCCGGCGAGATCGTCGCCGTCGTCGGCCCGAGCGGCTGTGGCAAGACGACCCTGCTCGAGCTCGTCTGCGGGCTGCTCGATCCCGACGCCGGGACCGTCGACGCCGCGCCCGCGGCCCTCATGGCCCAGCGCGACCTGCTGCTTCCGTGGTGCAGCGCGGTCGACAACGCCGCGCTCGCGCTGCGCGTCGCGGGCCTCGATCGCGAGCGGGCACGGGCGCGCGCGGCCGCGCTCCTGCACGACTTCGGGCTCGGGGGCTTCGAGCGCGCCCGGCCGCACGAGCTGTCGGGCGGGATGCGCCAGCGCGTCGCGTTCGCGCGCACGCTGCTGTCGGGCCGCACCGTCCTGTGCCTCGACGAGCCGTTGGCGGCGCTGGACGCGCTGACGCGCCAGGAGATGCAGGACTGGCTCGCGGGGGCGCTGGCGATCTCGCCGCGCAGCGTCGTGCTCGTCACCCACGACGTCGAGGAGGCGATCGTGCTCGCCGACCGCGTCGTCGTCCTCTCGCCCCGGCCCGCGCGCGTCGTCGCCACGCTCGACGTCGACGTAGCGCGCCCGCGGCGGCGCACCGACGCGCGCCTGGTCGCGCTGCGCGAGCGCGCGCTGCAGGAGCTGCGCGGATGATCGCCGTCGCGCTGCTGCTCGCCCTGATCGGCGGCTGGGAGGCCTACGCGCGGCTCAGCGGCGTGGAGGCGATCGTGCTGCCGGCGCCGAGCGCGATCCTCACCGCGCTCGTCGACGACCGCGCGCTGCTGTGGAGCAACTTCGCGGTCACGGCGACCGAGATCGGCCTCGGCATGCTCGTCGCGCTCGTCGTCGGCCTCGGCTGCGCGGCGGCGATCCACTTCAGCAGCGCGCTGCGCGCCGCGCTGTACCCGCTGCTCGTGAGCTCGCAGACGATCCCGATCGTGCTGATCGCCCCGCTGCTCGTCGCGTGGTGGGGCTTCGGGCTCGTGCCGAAGGTCGCGATCGTCGCGCTCGTCTGCTTCTTTCCGATCGTCGTGCCGACGCTCGACGCGCTGGAGCGCGTCGACCCCGACCTGCGCAAGCTCATGCGCACGTTCGGGGCGTCGCGCTGGCAGACGTTCCGGATGGTCGAGGCGCCCGCGGCGCTGCCGGGCGTGCTGACCGGAGCGAAGCTCAGCGTCGCGATCGCCGCGATCGCCGCCGTCCTGGCCGAGTACGCCGGCTCGGACGCGGGGCTGGGCAACCTCATGCTCAAGGCGATCCCGCAGTTCGAGACGGCGCGCGCATTCGCCGCCGTGCTGATCCTGTCGGTCTTCGTCGTCGCGCTGTTCGCGCTGCTGGCGCTCGCCGAGCGCCGGCTGCTGCCCTGGGCTCACCAACCGAGAGGAACCGCTCCGTGATCCGCCGCCGCCCGCCCGTGCTCGTCATGCCCGTCGTGCTGCTCGCGTTCGCGCTCGCCGGCTGCGGCGAGAAGCAGGAGACGACCGGCGGCGGCGCCACCGAGCGCGTCGACCTCGTCCTGGACTACCTGCCCAACGCCGACCACGCGGGGATCTACGCGGCGATCGAGGAGGGCGAGTTCGAGGCCGCGAAGCTCGACGTGAAGCCGCGCGTGCCGTCGGACCCGTCTGCGCCGCTGAAGCTGCTCGCGTCGGGCAGGGCGGACCTCGCGATCTCCTACGAGCCCGAGTTGCTGCTCGCGCGCGCGAAGGGCGCCGACCTCGTCGCGGTCGGCGCGCTCGTCCAGAAGCCGCTGACGTCGCTCGTCTCGCTGGGCCGCAAGCCGATCCGCCGGCCGGCGGCGCTGGAGGGCAAGAAGGTCGGCACGGCCGGCATCCCCTACCAGGACGCCTACCTGAAGACGATCCTCGAGCAGGCGGGCGCCGACCCCGACCGCGTCACGTCGATCAACGTCGGCTTCAACCTCGTGCCGGCGCTGCTGACCAAGCGCGTCGACGCCGTGCTGGGGATGTTCTGGAACGTCGAGGGCGTCGAGCTGCGCCGGCAGGACAAGGACCCGGTGATCCTGCGCATGGACGAGATCGGCGTGCCGACGTACAACGAGCTGATCGTCGTGGCCCGCGCGGCGGACGTACGGTCGCGCGGGCCGCTGCTGCGGCGCTTCATGCGCGCCCTCGCGCGCGGGCACGAGATCCTGCGCAAGGACGTCGAGACCGGCGTCGACGCGCTCGTGAAGGCCAACCCCGACCTCGACCGCAAGCTGCAGCGCGCGCAGGTCCGCGCGACGCTGCCGGTCTTCTTCCCCGCCGATCGCGACCGGCCGTTCGGATTTCAGGATCCGCGCGAGTGGCAGCGCTACGCGCAGTGGATGACCGACAACGACCTGCTGGCGCAGGCGCAGACGGCAGAGCGCGCATTCACGAACGAGTTCCTGCCGGGCGAGGGCATCTGAGCGCCGATCCGCACGCCGCCGGCGGCGGCCGGTCGCTGCGTGCGACGGCGTCGGCGCGCCGCTCGCTCTCGCCGCCGCAGGCGCGACGCCAGCCGGGCAGGCGCAGAACGCCGGCGGTGACGACCTCCAGATCGTGCACGTGCGCGGCAACGTCTACATGCTGGTGGGCGCCGGCGCCAACATCGCCGCGTCGGTCGGTCCGGATGGGACGCTGCTGGTGGACACCGGCTCGGCGGGGCGGAGCGACGCCGTCGTGGCGGCGATCGAGCGCATCGAGGAACGCCTCAACTGCCCGGAGTGCCCCGGCCTCT
>JAHWJE010000450.1 GCA_019348575.1 Actinomycetota bacterium
GGTCCCACGCGATCGCGTCGTCGATGCCCGACAAACCGGGATGGCCCATCTCGTGGATCGACGCGATCCCGAGCTCCAGCGCGGCGGCGCAGGCAGCAAGCCGGGCAGCGTGCAGGTCGTCCGGGGTCAGCATCCCGCGCACGAGCGTCAGCGCCGCTTCAGACGCGTCCTCGCGCAGCCAGCCTGTCGGCTGCCCCTGGGCATCACGCTCCACGCCCTCGAGGTGCTCCAGGGGCAGCTGTGTCAGCGTGCCGGCATCCACCAGACACGAGTGGGCATCCACCCGGCTCAGCAGCACCGCGCGGCCGTCAGCGGCGTCGCGCAGCTCCTGCGCCGTCGGCAGCCGCCGGGGTGTCCAACCGAAGTCGTCCCACCCGTTGCCGAGCACGACGGCGTCCGGACCGCCGCGGTGCCGGCGGACTCGCTCGAGCACCTCCGCGGCCTCGAACTCGTCGATCCGCGGCGCCTCGAGGTCGAGCAGGCGCCCGTCGAGGCCGAAGCGGATCGCGCGCCACAGGTTCTCCTCGATCAGCCGGCCGGGCGGCGGCTCTGGCCGCAGGCCATCGTCGTAGTCGAGCGCGGCCTGCCCGACGCAGGCGGCCACCAGCGCGGCGAGCGCAGAGGACTCCTCAGCGCTCGACTGGGCGTCGCAGATCCTCACCTCGACGGTCCCGAACGCGTGATGCGGGCGCACGCTCCACCACAGCTGGGTGTGCTCGACGATCGAGTTCGTCCGGACGAGGAACTCGATGTACGACGCGTAGGTCGCCCAGTCGCCGAAGGAGTCCGGGATCCCGCAGCGCGGGAAGCTCTTCGTGAAGATCTGCGTGCGCGCCGAGTGCAGGCCCGCGTCGCGGGCGTCGAGGAAGGGCGAGTTCGCGCTGATCGCCAGCAGCAGCGGGAGCACGGGCCTCGTGAACGGTACGCGACCGCCGCCTCCGGCCGACCGCGGCGGGCGGGCGCTCAGCCGAAGGCGGGCGCCGCGCCGTCGAGCCGGGCGAGCGAGCGGAAGGTCTTGCTCGTGACGACGCCGCGGTCGGGAGGTCCGGCGCCGAGCAGCTGCGGGCGCACGGCCTCGAGCTGCTCACGGGCGTAGGCCTGCACCGCCGCGATGATGGCGGGCATCAGGTTGACGTCGCCACGCCCGGCCTCGTCCTCGAGGCGCCTCATCGCCGCCGAGTGGGCCGATGCGTCCCGGTCGGCGCGCACGCGCGCGAGTCGGTCGAGGTGGCGGCGCTCGTGCGCTGCGCGCGGGTGCTCGACGCGTTCGCTCCCTTGGCGGCGGCGGCGTGATCCACCGCTCGGCCGTCCTCGACGGCCTGCGCGCCTACCCCTTCGTCCGGCTCACCGAGACCGCGCGCGAGCTAGCCGCGCGCGGGGTCCCGGTGATCGACTTCGGGATCGGCGAGCCGCGCGAGGAGACGCCCGCCTTCATCCGCGAGGCCCTCGCCGCCGGCCTGGAGGCGCGCTCGACCGAGCTGGCCGCCGCCGAGGGCCGCTTGGCGCAGCTCCGGGAGGGGCAGGCGGCCGCGGAAGCGGAGGCGGACGAACGCCGCCAAGCGCTTGAAGGGATGCGGGCCGAGCTCGATCGCCTCGCCGCGGCCCAAGCCGAAGCGGCCAAGCTGGTGCAGGAGCTCGAGAACCGGCGGGCGGAGCTCGGCAACCAAGCCGAAGCGATGGAGCGGCAGCGCGGCGAGCTCGCGGAGCGCATCCAGGCCGGGCGGCAGGAGCTCGCCGGGTTGCGCGCCGAGCGTGACGGCGCCGAGCGCGAGTTCCAAGAGCGTCGGAGTGCGCTGGAGCAGGTCGCGGCGTTGGCGCGGGAGTGGTTCGGGCGGTGGGTGGGGTGATGGGGATGAGGCATGGGGGATGAGTAGAGACCAGATCGAGTCTCACCCCTCATGCCTCAGCCTCCATCCCGCCACTATGCCGTTACCGCCTCGGCCTCAGACAGCAGGTCGCGCAGGTCGAGACGGTGGGTGAACATGTTGAGGCTGCCGTCGAGGTTGCGGGGCCATTCGGCGGGGTCGCGGTCCCAGGCGAGCTCGATGCCGTTGAAGTCGGGGTCGTGCAGGTAGAGCGCCTCGTGGGTGCCG
>JAHWJE010000451.1 GCA_019348575.1 Actinomycetota bacterium
GCAGCGGCGTGCTGCTCGACGGGCCCCGCGCGGAGACGATCGTCGCCTCCCAGGGGGCGGCCGGGTCGACGCGGCGCAGCGCGCGCAGAAACAGCCGCAGCGCCGCGCGCTCCTCGTCGTCGACGAAGCCGAAGCGCACGCGACCATCCGCTGAGGGCACGCGCGGGGCGGGCGGATCGGCGCCCGGCAGCAGCACGCGGTACTCGGCGGGAAAGAAGCGCTGCATCAGCTCGCGCGTGGCGCCGAAGCTCGCGGTGCGGGCATCGAGGCGCCCGAGCACGAGCTGGACGAGCTTGCGGGCGACCTGGGTCGACAGCAGCCGCTCGGTCGGCCGATGGAACGTGCCGACGTTCAGCGCGCGCGAGTGGCGCAGCGCAGCGCTCGACGTCGACGGCGCGAAGGGCTCGTGCACGTGGCAGACGTCCAGGGGCAGGATCGTCAGCAGGTTCTCGATCGTGCGCGAGACGTCGACCGGCAGCGCCGGCGCGCGCCGCGCACCGCCCGGCAGGTCTGGCAGCGCGTCGCCGACGGCGAGCACGCGCGGTGGCGCACCCGGCTCGGGCAGCAGGGCGGCCGGATCGTCGCGCGCGGCTCCGATCGCCTGACGCGTCTCGCGCACGGCGTCGGTCGAGCGGGAGGGGGCGACGATCAGCACCTGGTGGCCGCGAGCGGCGAGCTGCGCGGTCGCCCGCTCGACGTAGGTCGTGATCTCGTGGCGGCCGGCGCCCCACGGATACGGCGTGACGTGGGCGAGCGCGAGGCGGTCGTCGGGCACGACCTCTGAGGATACGGAGGTCGACGAACGCCGCCGCCTGCGGCGATCAGCCGCTGTCGTAGAGGCGCTTGAAGTCCTCCGCGTAGCGCTCGTACACGACGTTGCGCTTGACCTTCAGCGTCGGCGTGAGCTCCTCCTCCTCCTGGGAGAGGTCGCGCTCGAGCACCGCGAACTTCTTGACCTGCTCGATGCGGGCGAACTTCTTGTTCGCCTCGTCGACCGCCGCCTGCAGCTCGTCGCGCACCGCCGGATCCTGGGCGAGCGCGGCCGGGTCCTTCGTCTTCGCGCCGACCTGCTCGGCGAGCGCGCCGGCCTCGTCGGGATCGAGCGTCAGCAGCGCGGTGAGGTACGGCCGCCGGTCGCCGTAGACGACGGCCTGCGAGATCCAGCGGCAGAGCTTGAGCGCCTGCTCGATGGTCGTCGGCGAGACGTTCTTGCCGCTCGAGGTGATGATCAGGTCCTTCTTGCGGCCCGTGATGCGCAGGTAGCCGTCGGCGTCGAGCTCGCCGAGGTCGCCGGAGTGCAGCCAGCCGCCGACGAGCGTCGCGGCGGTCGCCTCGTCGTCGTCGTAGTAGCCCTTGAAGATGTTCGGGCCGCCCATCAGCACCTCGCCGTCGTCGGCGATCATGACCTGGCAGCCGGGCAGCGGCCGCCCGACCGTGCCGAACTTGTGCTCCTCGATCGTGTTGAGCGTCTCGACGGCGCAGGTCTCGGTCATGCCGTAGCCCTCGAGCACCCAGATGCCGGCGGCGCGGAAGAACTCGAGGATCTCGATGTCGATCGGCGCCGCCCCCGACAGCGCGAGCTTCAGGCGCCCGCCGAAGAGGTCGCGGATCTTGTGCAGCACGAGCCTGTCGGCGAGCACGTGCTGCGCCTTGAGGATCAGCCCGGCGCGCCCGCCGCCGTCCTCGCGCCGGGCGACCTCGCGTCCGACCCCGACGGCCCAGTGAAAGAGCTTGGCCTTCACGCCGCCGGCCGCATCTGCCTTCGCCGTCGCCGCGCTGTGGATCTTCTCGAAGATGCGCGGCACGGATGGCAGGTGCGTCGGCTTGACGATCTGCACGTCCTCGACGATCTTCTTCGGATCGCGGCGCCAGTAGGCCATCTCGGCGCCCGCTTCGATGGCGACGAACTGCACGATCCGCGTCAGCACGTGGGCGAGCGGCAGGAAGACGTAGACGACGTCCTCGCCGGGCACGAACTCGACGCGCTGCAGCGTCGCGTCGATGTCCGCGCAGAGGTTGCCGTGCGTGAGCATGCAGCCCTTCGGCGGCCCGGTCGTGCCGGATGTGTAGACGATCGTCGCGACGTCG
>JAHWJE010000452.1 GCA_019348575.1 Actinomycetota bacterium
AGGTTCTCCACCACCAGGACCCAGACGAGCCCGCCCACCACGGCGGCGACCTGGTGGCGAACCAGAGCACCGACCGCCACCCCCAGGGTTGCCCAGGCGGCGGCAGCGACCGAGAGGCCGGCACCGGCGGCGAGATCGGCGCCGGTGAGGTTCAGCGTGACGCCCTTCGCTGGTGACAGCAACGCGGTCAGGCCGACCATCACGGCGAGGGCGACGGCGGCGATGGCCGCCGCCGCCAGCGCCGACGTCGTCATCTTGGCCGCCACCACCCGCCAGCGCTCCCGCACCGAGAGAAGGGTCCAGGCGATGGTGCCGTGGCGGAACTCGTCGGTGAACGACCGCATACCGAGGATCAGCGCGAACAGCCCGATGTTGATCGACGCCAGGAGGAAGACGTGCTGGCTGTGGAGAGGTGCCGTCAGGGAGGCCGGCTCGGCGCTCGCCGTGGTGGACACCGCTCCCAGGCCGGTCACCACGACGGCGCCGACGAGCAGCCCGAGCACGGCCGGGGTCGTCGTCAGCTTCAACAGCTCAGCTCGCAACACGGTGGTCCCCTTCCTGCACGAGCCCCAGGAACACGTCCTCCAGGCGCTCTGGCCGACCGGTCAGCTCGTAGACGATCACGCCCTCGCCGGCCGCCACCGTGCCGACCTCCTCCTGGGTCAGCCCCCCGACCGCCAGCGCATCCGGGCCCGTGAGCTGGAGCCGGGCTCCTTTCGCCGCCAGCGCCCTGCGCAGCCGGTCGCGGTCGGAGGTCCGCACCGACACCGTCCGCCCGGCGGTGAGGTCCTCGACCGATGTGTGGGTGACCAGGCTCCCCTGGTGCACCACGACCACCTCGTCGGCGGTCTCGGCCACCTCGGCCAGCAGGTGGCTGGACAGGAACACGGTGCCTCCCGACGCCGCGAACGACCGCAGCGACCGACGCAACCACCGGATGCCGGCGGGATCGAGCCCGTTGGCGGGCTCGTCGAGCACCAGCAACTCGGGTTCACCGAGCAGGGCCGACGCCAACCCCAGCCGGCGGCGCATCCCGAGCGAGAAACCTCCGACCTTGCGGTCGGCCGCCGCGGTGAGCTCCACGACCTCGAGCATCTCCTCGACCCGGCGCTCAGCGATGCCACCCGCTGCTGCCAGCACCCGCAGGTGGTTGCGGGCGGTGCGCGAGGGGTGGAAGCCGGCCCCGTCGATGAGGGTGCCGATCCGGCGGGCAGGCCGGTCCAACGCTCGGTAGCTCTGGCCCAGGACGAGTGCCTCCCCGGCGTCGGCCGGCGCCAGCCCGAGGAGCACCCGCATGGTCGTGGTCTTGCCGGCGCCGTTGGGCCCGAGGAAGGCGGTCACCGTCCCTCTGCGGATCTCGAAGCTGAGGTCGTCGACCGCCACCGTCGTCCCGTACCGCTTGGTCAGGCCCCGCACCGCGATCGCCGGCTGGCTCATGGCCCCACCTCCCAGCTCTTGCGCTTCTGCGAGGACCGTACGGCCGACCCAACGGAGGACATCGGCCGCGCCAATGATTCGTTCTCCTCCTCGGGGAGGAGCAGAGCTCACCCGTCAGTGCGAGCCGGGGCGCACGATCCCCGCTTCGTATGCCAAGACCACCGCCTGCACCCGGTCGCGGAGGCGGAGCTTGGAGAGGATGCTGGAGACGTGGGTCTTCACCGTGCTCTCGCCCACGTAGAGCCGCTCCCCGATCTCCTCGTTGGAGAGGCCCCTCGCCACCAGGGTGAGCACCTGGCGTTCCCGATCGGTGAGCGTGGCCAGGTCGGCCTCCACCCGAGCGTCGAGGCGCGGGTAGGACGCCACGAAACGGTCGATGAGGCGACGCGTCACCGACGGGGCCAGCAGGGCGTCCCCCGAGGCGACGGCTCGGATCCCGTCGAGGAGCACGTCGGCGGGGGCGTCCTTCAGGAGGAACCCGGATGCTCCTGCCCGGAGCGCCTCGACCACGTACTCGTCGACATCGAAGGTGGTCAACACGATCACCCTCGTGCCCAGCTGCACCCCCGCTCCGGCCAGACGGCGGGTCGCCTCCAATCCGTCCAGCCCCGGCATGCGAACGTCCATGAGCACGACATCGGGACGCAGT
>JAHWJE010000453.1 GCA_019348575.1 Actinomycetota bacterium
GAATCCGACCGCCCCGTTCGCCGCGTTGGTGTTCCAGTTGAGCACCGTGCGCGGCACATTGAGGGTGATGGTGGACGAGCTGCCGCCCGTGATCGCGGTGATCGGGCTGACCGAGGGCGCGACTTCGTTGATGTTGACGTTCGTGCCGTTAATCAAACCCGCGGTGGTGCTCTGCGCCCCCGCCTCGCCCGCCGCCGCGGCGTCGTCGGCCGTCGAGCCGCCGGTGCCGACGTAGGCGCGGATGCGGTGGACGTAGGGGTCGTCGGGGGCCAGCGCCAAGGCCTCGTTGCACAACTCCAGCGCGGCGAACGGATCGCCGGCGCGGCCGCGGCAGAACGCCAGCGCGGCCAGGGCCCGCGCGTCGGCCGGGTCCAGTTCCAATACGCCGCGCAGCTCGCGCTCGGCCAGGTCCCAGCGGCCCATGTCCAGGCAGGACTCGGCCCGCCGCCAGCGGCGCTGGAGGGGCGTGGGGGCGGAGTCGTTAGGGTCGGGGGGCCGCATGGGGTTCATTCGGGGATGGGCGCGGGAAGCGCGAAGGCGGCCGCCGCCGCCGTCACGACCTTCTCGCGGTTGCGGCGGGCGTCGGCGCGCAGCGGGCGGTGAGCGCTGGTTGACAAGCGGAACCTTCCTTCCGTAGGGTGGCGCCGCGGCAAGCGGAACCAGCCTTCATGTTACGGGACGAGAGGTGGAGTACCAGCGATGACCGACGCGGAAGCGGCACAGCGACGCAAGTGGCTTGCCCTGGCCCTGCTGGCCAGCACGCAGTTCGTGATCATTCTCGACGCGGCCATCGTCAACGTCGCGATCCCGTCGATCGGCCGCGACCTGCGGTTCTCGCAGGAGGACCTCACGTGGATCCCCAACGCCTACGCGCTGACGTTCGGCGGCTTTCTGCTGCTCGGCGGGCGGATGGCCGACCTGCTCGGGCGCCGCCGCCTGTTCATGATCGGCCTCGTCCTGTTCTCCGTCGCCTCGCTGCTCGGCGGCCTCTCGACGACCGAGACGCAGCTCATCGCGGCGCGCGCGCTGCAGGGCCTGGGCGCCGCGCTGATCGCCCCCGCCGCGCTGTCGATGGTCACGAACATGTTCGCCGAGGGCGCCGAGCGCAACAAGGCGCTCGGCGTGTGGGGCGCGGTCTCGGGCTCGGGCGGTGCTGCCGGCGTGCTGCTCGGGGGGCTCCTGACGGAGTACGCCGGCTGGGAGTGGGTGCTGTGGGTCAACGTCCCGATCGGCGTCGTCGCCGCCATCCTGGCGCCGCGGCTGCTCGTCGAGAGCCGTCGCGAGAGCGAGATGCGCCACTTCGACGCGCTCGGCGCGATCACGGTGACCGCCGGGCTGTCGCTGCTCGTGTTCGCGCTCGTCGACACGATCCACGAGGGCTGGGGCTCGACGCAGACCCTCACGCTGCTGGCGGTGGCGCTCGTGCTGATCGCGACCTTCGTGTCGATCGAGCTGCGCTCGCGCGATCCGCTGATGCCGTTCGGCATCTTCCGCCTGCGCACGCTGACGGGCGCGAACATCGTCGGCCTGCTCGTCGGCGCGGCGCTGTTCGCGATGTTCTTCTTCCTGTCGCGCTACATGCAGGAGGTGCTCGGCTACAGCGCGCTGAAGGCGGGGCTCTCCTACCTGCCGCTCGCCCTGGCGATCATCGCCTCGGCCGGCGTCGCCTCGGTGCTCGTCACGAAGCTCGGCTTCAAGAAGGTCCTGCTGGCGGGACTCGTGCTGATCACGATCGCGCTGCTGTGGTTCGCCCGGGTGCCGATCGGCGGCTCCTACGTGTCCGACCTGCTCGGGCCGATGATCGTCGCCGCGATCGGGCTCGGCCTCGCCTTCGTGCCGGTCACGATCGCCGCAGTCAGCGGCGTCTCGCGCGACGAGTCGGGCCTCGCGTCGGGGCTCATCAACACGTCGCAGCAGATCGGCGGCGCGCTCGGGCTCGCCGTCCTCGGCACGATCGCAAGCTCGAAGACGACGGACCTCGTCACCGCCGCGCAGGGCGCCCCGGCGGCGCTCCCGGGCGCGCTGACGGAGGGCTTCCAGCTTGCGTTCCTCACCGGCGCGGGCTTCGCGATCATCGG
>JAHWJE010000454.1 GCA_019348575.1 Actinomycetota bacterium
TTCCGATCTCGGCCGGCTCGTCCGTGCCCTGCGCGACGCCGGGACGATGAACCCCGTGATCATGCTCGACGAGGTCGACAAGGTCGGCGCCGACTGGCGCGGCGATCCGTCGGCGGCGCTGCTCGAGGTCCTAGACCCGGCGCAGAACCACGCGTTCCGCGATCACTACCTCGACATCGAGATCGACCTGTCGCAGGTCCTGTTCATCGCGACGGCCAACGTGCCCGAGACGATCCCGGGGCCGCTGCTGGACCGCATGGAGGTCATCCGCTTCGACGGCTACACCGTCGCCGAGAAGACCGCGATCGCCCGCGACTACCTCTGGCCGCGCCAGCGCGAGCGCAACGGCCTGCGCGAGGACGAGGTCGCCGTCGACGACGAGATCCTGCGGCTCGTCGTGTCGGAGTACACGCGCGAGGCGGGCGTGCGCCAGCTCGAGCGCGAGCTCGGGACGCTGCTGCGCAAGATCGCGACGAAGGTCGCCTCCGGGGCGGCCGGGTCCGATGCTCCGGTGACGGTCGACGTCGACGCGGTCCGTGAGGCGCTCGGGCGCCAGAAGGTCTTCCAGGAGTCCGCGGCGCGCACGGCGGTGCCGGGCGTGGCGACGGGACTGGCGGTGACCGGCGTCGGCGGCGACGTGCTGTTCGTCGAGGCCAACGGAATGAAGGCCCACCCGCCGAAGCACTCCCTGACCCTGACCGGGCAGCTCGGCGACGTCATGAAGGAGTCCGCGCGGATCGCGCTGACGTACGTGCGCGCGCACGCCGCGGATCTCTGCATCGACGAGGACGCCTTCGACGAGCGCGAGTTCCACGTCCACGTGCCGGCGGGCGCGATCCCGAAGGACGGCCCGAGCGCGGGCGTCGCCATGACGACCGCCCTGGCGTCGCTGCTCAGCGGCCGGCCGGTGCGCCACACCGTCGGCATGACGGGCGAGGTGACGCTGCAGGGTCGCGTGCTGCCGATCGGCGGTCTCAAGCAGAAGGTGCTCGCCGCGCACGCGGCAGGGCTCACCGACGTGATCCTGCCCGAGCGCAACCGAGCCGACCTCGACGACGTCCCGCAGGACGTCCGCGAGGCGATGACATTTCACCCGGTCATGACGATCGACGAGGTGCTCGCGGTCGCCCTCGAGCCGGCACGCACGACGCCGGCCGTGACCGCCTAGCACGCGGCTCGCCCACCCCCCCGGCTGAGCCGCAACGCCAACGGCCGCGCCCATGGATGGGCGCGGCCGTTGTGCGCTTCGGGATGCAACCGGGACGGAGCCGGTGCTCCGCGGGCATGTCAGTGACCACCGGAGCCGGCTCCGCCTACGCGCGCGCGCCGCCGGGGGAGGGGTGGCGGCGAGCGCGCGGGGTGAGGGGCGGTGGCATCGGTCCACCGCCCCTACCCTCGCGGTCTGCGGTTGCGTCAGGTATCGGGAGCGCAACACGCGGTTCCGTTGCGCCGCGTTCCGTCTCCGAAACGCAGGCAGTCGATCCGAATGGGGGAGGGGTCTTCAGATCGACGACGCGGAACCTGGGTGCATTGTGCAGGCGAGACCTCAAGAGGCGGTAAGGCGCGCCTCAGGCGCGCTTTAAGTTTCGGCTCGGATCGCCTAAAACGTGGCCGCGATCGCCGAAGGCGTGCCACCCCGTCAGCCACTCGCGTCGCGCGGCGGGCGCGTCGCGCGCAGCGCCCACCAGATCAGAAGCCCCTGCAGCGGCAGGCGCGCCCATAGCAGCGCAGGCGAAAGCGACGCGTAGCGCTCGGGGTTCAGCGCCATGTCGACGTTGGCCGGAAAGACGGCGACGAGCGTTGCCGCGAGCCACAGCCCGCCGAGCCGCCGCGTGCGCGGGAAGACGACCATCAGCGCTCCCGCGATCTCGGCCGCGCCGCTGGCGAGCACGAGCTCGTGCTGCGCCGGAAGGTAGGCGGGCATGATCTCCTCGTACGTCTTGGGGCGCACGAAGTGCAGCGTCCCCGCCGTCGCGAAGGCGAGGGCGAGCAGGCGTTGGCTCCACGTCATCGGGCGCGCAGCCCGTCGAGCGCGATCTCGAGATAGCGCTCCCAGTCCAGCCCGCCGCCCGCGCG
>JAHWJE010000455.1 GCA_019348575.1 Actinomycetota bacterium
GAGATGGCGGCCGCCCGCGCCGCGCTTGACGCCGGCGTCGCCGAAGCGCGCGAGGCGGTGCTGTCGCTGCTGGCGCACCTGGCACGCCACCGGCAACTCGGCGCGGACCTGGTCTACGAGGCCTACGCCGTCGATCTCGGCGGCAGCGACTGACCCTGCTCGGCGTAGGCGCGCAAGGCCCCGGCAATCCCGCGAAACGCCTGCCCGCGGTGTGAGATCGCGTCCTTGGCGGCCGGTTCCATCTCTGCGGTGGTGAGCGCTGATCCGACCGGCTGGAAGATCGGGTCGTAGCCGAACCCGCCGTCCCCCCGCGGCTGGGACGTCAGCGCGCCTTCCACGGTTCCCGTGGAGGTGAACTCCTCGCCGCGGGGCGTGACGAGCGCGGCGACGCAGACGAACCGGGCGCTGCGGTCGTCGACGCCTGCCATCCGGTCCAATACGAGTTGCAGGTTCGCCTCGTCGTCGCCGTGCCGGCCGGCATAGCGTGCGGAGCGGACACCTGGTTCTCCGCCGAGCGCGTCGACGACGAGGCCGCTGTCGTCGGCAAGACACGCCCGGCCGCTGGCCTCGACACTCGCGCGCGCCTTGAGCAGCGCGTTGTCCTCGAACGTCTCCCCCGTCTCCTCCGGTTCCGGCAGCGACAGGTCGGCTGCGGACAGCAGCCGGACGTCGAGCCGTTGCGCATCCAGGATCCGCTGCAACTCGACGAGCTTGCCGGTGTTGCGCGTCGCGAGCACGACGTCGATGGTCATGCCGCCAGTCCGGCCGCCTGCCGCTCTGGAATCCGACGCTCTTCGCGGGCGCGCCGCTGGCCGCCGACTTTCAGGTGGGGCTGCTCTATCCGCCCAACCTGATCGCCTTCCTGGTGGCGCGCCCCTTCGAGTACGGGGCGCTGGAGGCGCTGGCCATCCTGCATTTCTGGCTCGCCAGCGTCTGTGCCTACATCCTCTGGCGCGCGGTCGGTGGCGGGCTGGCCGGCGGCCTGGTGGCGGGGGCCGATCGGATGGGCGACGCTGGCGCTGGCCGGGGCCTTGGGGATGGTCGCCGCCGTCCGGATGCTGGAGCCCGAGCCGCCGGGGCGGGTCCGGGCGCGGGCCGAGGGGGCCGAGCGGGTCGAGGATTGGGACGAGGCGCTCGAAGCCTGGCGGGCGTTCAATCAGTCCGGATCGGCCGACGCCGATTCGTGGCGGGGCGAGGCCCGCGCGGCGCTGGCGCAGCTCGCCGTCGTACGTCGTCGACAGCCGCGCGTCGAAGATCGCAAGCGGCTCGCCGCCCTCGAACACGAAGCCGGCGAGCGCCTCCTCGTCGTGGTGCTTGGCCTTCGCCGGGCGCACCGCCGTCAGCGTCACGGCGCGGTCGGCGCCCAGCCAGGCGGTCAGCGTTCGCGCGAGCTCGATGATCGCGCGTGGCAAGCGCGAGCGTTCGCCGTCGCTGAGGGCGACGACGAAGCTGCGGTCGACCTTGAGGATGTCCACGGGCAGCCGCTGCAGGTATGACAGCGACGAGTAACCCGTTCCGAAGTCGTCCACGGCGACGTTGACGCCGCGCGCCCGCAGCGCGGAGAGGACCGCCACGCTGTGGTCGACGTCGTCGACCATCACCGCCGGCATCGGCGCCACCACGACGACGGCGTTGTGGGTCTCCCACATGTTCACGGGCAGGCGCTGGTCCATGGCCGCTGCCTACCCCGCTCGGTCGAGCACTACCGACGGCTGCCCGCCCTCGACGACGAGCGTCCCCGGCGCGGCGAGCAGGTCGAGCTCGTCCTGGGCCACGGCCCAGGCCTCGCCCTCGCGCTCGAACACCTTGAGCTCGAGCTGGTACTGCCCGGAAACGCCGGACAGGTCCGTGAACGCGTGCGACCCCCACGAGGTACCGCGTGCTTTCAGCGAGTCCTGCATCGTCTCGATCAGCGCCCGGTAGAGCCGGCGAACGTCCTGCGAGGTCAACTTGTCCGAGGGGCGGTCGTAGCGCAGCGCCGCGGTCCACAGGATCTCGTCGGAGTACAGGTGGCGGAGCCCCACGATGAACCGGTCGTCCATCAGCAGGTCCTTCATCGGCTGCTGGCGCT
>JAHWJE010000456.1 GCA_019348575.1 Actinomycetota bacterium
GCGTCATCGTCATGCAGCGCACGCTCGAGGACGGGCTCCATCACGGCTCCCAGGGCGACTCGACCGAAACTGTGGTGTCGGCGTATCCATGACCTCGACCAGCCATCCGTGCGTCGGGAATTGCGCGGACCTCAGGATGGCGGCGACACCGAAGTAGGCGGCTGCCAGCTCGACGGAGCCGATGGCGAAGCCGTCGGAGGCGGCGGCGAGCGCGCCGTCGAAGATCGCGCCGAGGTCGCCGGTGCCGAAACCGGTCGTAGAGCAAGGCTGCGGCGGTCACCAAGAAGCCGTCACCGACGCGGGCAGCAACGAACTTCTTGCGGGCGGCCACCACCGCCCGCCGATGGTCCGGATAGAACACGAGCAGCCGGTGCAGCGACGCGCTCGTGGCGACCCAGGCGACCACGAGCAGTCCGAGGTTGCCCGCGAGGACGAGCACCTCGACCGCGGCGATGGTGGTGGCCAGCCATCCGAGGAACACGCCGTGGCGGTCATCACCGTCCAGGTAGCTGCAGCTGTAGCGGACGATCACCGCGGCCAGCAGGGAGATCATGCCGAGCATCAGCACGCCGACGGCGTCGAGGCGGCCGAGAACCCGAGGCCCCGCCACCCAGAGGTGGGGCTCGCGAGAACGCCCTCCTGGCCGGTGACCGCCCCGGCGCCCGCGGCCACTGCCACACCGAGCGCGCGACCCCGGCCCCACAGCGCTCGACGGAGCGGCGGTGCCTACCCGGCCGAGCCATCGCTGCAACAGCGACGACGACGAAGCCGAGGGGGGCGGCAAGCGCCGGGAGGGAGAGGTAGGAGGTCATGTGGCAGTCCTCGTCGGAAGCGATCTTCAAGGAGGGCAGATCAGGTCGCAAGCGAAATAGCTTAGGAATACTAGCAATATGTTTCCAAGATTCTCTTCACGTGGGGAGGTGCGGCTGGCGAGACAGCACCTGACGATTGAATGGCAGTCCAGCGTTTTGCTGCGTAGGGTGCCTCGGTCGAGATGACGCCGCCCGAGACGTTGTTGATCGTTGTCCCCGCGCTGCCCGCGATCGCCGCCGCGGCGATCGCCGTCGCGCGCCCCGTCGGAGAGCGGTCCTCCCGATGGGCGGTAGGAGCGGCCTCTGCCGCGTTCGCCGCGGCGATCGTCGTGATGGTCGTCGTGGCTGTGGGCGGACCGGTCGCAGCCGTGGTCGAGGGGGGCGATGGCGATGCGCTCGTTGGCCTGCATGCAACTCGCCTCACCGCTTTTTTGGGCTTGCTCACCACCGGCGTCGGCTTGGTCGTGCAGTCCTTCGCCGGCCGTAACCTGCAGGGGGATCTTCGGGAGCGCCGCTTCTTCGTACTGGCCTCGCTGATGACAGCGGCGACGACGTCGGTGGCCTTCGCCGCCACCCTCGGCCTGCTGTGTGCCTCCTGGATCATGGCCGGCCTCGCGTTGGCTGGGCTGGTGACCCACCGGGCCACCTGGCGACCGGCGCGCCGCTCGGCCCGGCGGACCCTGCGCAGCCTCTGGGTGGGAGACGGCGCGCTCCTGGTGGCCACACTGCTCGCCGTCGTCTCCGTCGGCGAGATCGACCTCCGCTCGCCGGCCGGGGCCGCCGAGGAACTCGCCAACGCGTCGATCCCGGTGCTCGGTGGGAACGTGTTGTGGGTGGTCGCCGTGCTCCTGACCGTTGCCGGCATTTCCCGGTCCGCGCTCGTACCCGTGCACCAGTGGCTGCCGGCCACGATCGCAGCGCCCACGCCGGTGTCGGCGCTGCTCCATGCAGGCGTGGTCAACGGCGCTGGCGTCCTGTTGGTGCGACTCGCTCCGGTGTTCGGGTCGTCGGCCGCGGCGACGCACCTGGCCTTTGCAGCGGGTGCCGTCACTGCCTGGTACGCGACGACCGTGATGCTGGTGCGCAGCGACGTGAAGGGGAACCTGGCGTGGTCGACGGCTGGGCAGATGGGGTTCATGACGGTGCAGGTGGCCATAGGAGCGTTGGGCGCGGCGGTGCTCCACGTCGTCGGGCACGGGATGTACAAGGCAGCGCTGTTCCTCGGAGCCGGCAGCGCGGTAACGGACCA
>JAHWJE010000457.1 GCA_019348575.1 Actinomycetota bacterium
CTCGCGGCTGAACGAGGCCACCCGCCTCGTGACGATCACGATCGGTGGCAACGACGTCGGCTTCGCGGAGGTGCTCGGCGCATGCGTGCGGTCCAGCGCGACCGCGTGCGCGAACGCGATAGAGAGCGGAACCGCGCTGATCCGCGAGGCGCTGCCCGCCAAGCTCGACGCGGTGTACCGCGAGATCAGGCGGCGCGCGCCCGACGCCCGGGTGCTCGTGCTCGGCTACCCGCGCCTGTTCTCGGGCTCAGGCTGCCAGGCGATCCCGCGCGTGCTCGTGTCGCGCCTGAACCGCGGCGCGATCCTGCTGCGCGACACCGTCCGCAGGCGCGTCAGGGCGGCGGGCAGTGGCTTCTCGTTCAAAGACGCCGTCGGCGCGTTCGAGGGCCACGGGATCTGCTCGCGCAGACCGTGGATCCACGGGCTCGTCAGCCCGATCACCGAGAGCTACCACCCCAACCGCGCGGGGCACGGCCGCGGGTACGCGCCGCTCGTCCTGCGCGCGGTCGGGACCGGCCGCGAAGACGCGCGGGGCGCCGGGGCGCGCATCTCGCGCCTCCGGCGCCCGTAGCACCGCGCCTCTCCCCCAGCCAAGCAGCGCGGACCCTAGCGCCAGCTCGCGCGCGGGGCAAGCTATTCGCGCCCGAGCGACTCCCACGTCAGCCGCAGCCCTTCGCCGATCGGCGTGCTGGCGCTCCATCCGAGCAGCTCGCGCGCACGGCTCGCGTCGAGGCACGAGCGGTCCAGCTCGCCGAGCCGGGCGGGGGCGAACTCGGGCTCGGGCGCGTCCGGCCCGGCGAGCTGCGACAGCGCGCGCGCGATCTCCAGGACCGACGTCTCCTCTTCGGTGCCGACGTTCAGCGCGCCGCCGTCGCGCGCGTCGCCGGCGCGCAGGATCGCGCCGACGAGATCGGCCACGTAGATGTAGTCGCGCGTCTGCGTCCCGTCGCCGAAGATCCTGGGCCGCACGCCCTCGCGCAGCTTCCCGCAGAAGATCGCGATCACGCCCGCCTCGCCATGTGGATCCTGGCGCGGGCCGTAGACGTTGCCGAAGCGCAGCGCGATCGTCGACAGCCCGTAGAGGCGCTCGTAGAGCCCGAGGTAGCACTCGGCGCAGAACTTGCTCTGCCCGTAGGCGGCCATCGGCAGCGCCTCGACGGTCTCCGGCGTCGGCAGCACGTCGGTCTCGCCGTACATCGCGCCGCCGGTCGACGCGAACACGACGCGCTCGGCGCCCGCCAGGCGCGCGGCCTCGAGCACGTTGACCGTGCCCTCGACGTTCGTGCGCGCGTCGAATGCGGGGTCGGCGAGCGAGATGCGCACGTCGACCTGCGCCGCCAGGTGGAAGACCGCCTGCGGCCGCGCGCCCGCGACGATCTCGGCGAGGGCAGCGCCGTCGCGGATGTCCGCGCGCTCCAGGCGCGCGCCCCCCTCGAGCGCAGCGGCGACGTTGGACTGCTTGCCGCTGGACAGGTCGTCGACGATCGTGACGCTGTCGCCGCGCGCGACCAGCGCATCGACGAGGTGCGAGCCGATGAACCCCGCGCCTCCGGTCACGAGCGTGCGCATGCGGTCGCGAGTCTAGTTGGACGGCCCGAGCGGGCGGCGCCGGGACGCAGCGTTTTGCGTTCTGCGGAGCGAGGGTAGGCGCGAGTTGTGGGCACTACGACCGGGAGCACCCTATGAAGCTGCGCCGCCAGAGAAGCAAGCGCGACCAGGCGCTCGACGCCGTCGCCTCCGTTGCGAAGACCTGGTCTGAGTGGCGTCTGGGCGAGAAGGTCTCGAAGACCGCCTCCAAGGCATCCAAGAAGGCCGCCAAGAAGGCGTCCAAGGCCTCGCTGCCGCAGGGCGCCAAGCGCAAGCCGGTGAAGATCGCCGGCATGCTCGCGCTCGTCGGCGGGATCGGCGCCGCCGTCGCGGCGCTGCTGGCGGCCGAGGGGGCGCGCGTGGTCGACGCCTCGCGCTCCACGGGAGTCGACGTCACCTCGCCCGACGCGCCCGCGCAGGTCGCGGATCTCGCCGCCGGGCCGGTCGACATCCTCGTCAACAACGCCGGCACG
>JAHWJE010000458.1 GCA_019348575.1 Actinomycetota bacterium
CGTGCTCGTGGCGGTCGGGCTCGTCTTCGGCGCGTGGCTGTGGATCCCCGGCGCCGCGATAGGCCTCGCCTGCACCTTGGGGTGGCTCACCGAAGCCGGTTAACCGGCCTCCTAGCCGCCGGCGCGAGACCTCGTCAGCGCTCCTCGAACCCACCCTGCGGGTTGCGCCGGATGCGCTTCGTCCGGCCCAGCGGGACCGGCGCAGCGCCCTGTAGTTGGACCGCGGTGCGGTGCGCGATCAGCCCGCCCAGTGCCGGGACCACGAAGACCGCGACGCGCAGGACGTTCGTAACGGCTTCGACCGGGACGTTGAACATGATGGCCATGACGTCGTTGCCGCCCGCGAGCGTCAGGATCAAGAAGAACAGCAGCGCGGCGACCCCGATGCCCGTTCGGAACGGCACGTCGCGAGGGCGGTTCAACAAGTGGTGCTCGTCGCGATCCCCGGTGAGTCGCGCTTCGACCCACGGCCATACCGCCATCAGCCCGAACGCGATCCCCGGCATCACGACGCCAGGTATGAACGGCGACGGGATCAACATGCCGAAGATCGTGACGTCGAAGGGCGGGAACAAACGCAATGCCCCCTCGAGCCAGCCGATGTACCAGTCCGGCTGCGCGGGAGCGCTGACGACGGTCGGGTCGAAGGGCCCGTACTCCCATACCGGGTTGATCTGGATCAACCCGCCCATGAACGAGAGGACCGCGCCGGTGATCAGCAGCAGCCCCAGAGACTTGAACACCTGCGTCGGCCAGAACGGCTTCCCGACGACGTTGCTCTCGGTCGAGCGCCCGCCCGGGAACTGCGCGTGCTTCTGACGCGCCAGGATCGCGAGGTGCGCGCCGATCATCGCAATGATCAGCCCGGGCAGGAGCATCACGTGCAACACGAACAGCCGCGAGATGATCCCGGCGGTGGGGAATTCACCACCGAATGCCAGGAAGGCGAGATAAGGCCCGATGAACGGCACGGATATGAGGACGCTGTACGCGATCCGCAACCCCGTTCCGGACAGCAGATCGTCGGGCAACGAGTAGCCGGTGAATCCCGCGGCGAACGCAAACGTGATCAACCCGATACCGACGAGGTAGTTGACCTCGCGTGGCCGGCGGAACGCGCCGGTCAGCAGGATGCGCAGCATGTGCAACACGCTTGCCGCGACGAACAGGTGCGCGGCCACGCGATGAATCCTGCGGAACAGCAACCCGCCGGGGATGTCGTGGCTCAGACGCAGGATCGACTCGAATGCGGCGGGCTGTTCGGTTCCGCGGTACAGCTCGAACGAGCCGTTGTAGACGACCGGGTCGATCGACGGTCGGTAGAACATGGTCAGGAACACGCCGGTCAGCACCAGCACGACGAACGCGAACAGCGCGATCTCGCCGAGCAGGAACGACCAGTTGTGTGGGAACACCTTGTTCGCCGTCTTGCGGCCCGGCGCGCGCAGACCCAGCCGGTCGTCGAGGGTGTCGAACAGCCAGGAAAACAGCGGCGTCACCTCACACCGCCTACCGCTGTCGCTACTTGAGGCGTCAGCACACCGCCTACCGCTGTCGCTACTTGAGGCGTCATCCGCCACCTCGGGGGAGGGCGGGGCCGACCTGCGCGGTGAAGTCGCCGAGCGCGATCAGGTACCCGGCGGAGTCCGTGCCCAACGGCAGTTGCGGTAGCGCGCGCGCTGCGGGACCGAACGTTGGAACGGCGCCGCGCGACGGGTCGAACGTCGACTGGTGGCAGGGGCAGAACAGCGCGTTGTCACGCTCGCGGTACAGCGCAACGGGGCAGCCGGCGTGCGTGCAGACTTTGGAGTACGCGATCAGGTCCTGCACGATCCAGTCCAGACGCGTGGGCTGCGTCGCTGGCTGTCGCAACCGGATCAGCAACACGGCGGAGCGCTCGTGTCCGATGTCGCCCTCGGGCCAGATCGTGGAGATCCCGCCGGCCGCGACGTCGACGGGCCGTACTGGGTTCCCGTCGCCGGTCACGAGCCGGACACCGCGGGCCCACTTGGTGCGTCGCAGGGTGTCACCGGGCG
>JAHWJE010000459.1 GCA_019348575.1 Actinomycetota bacterium
CCGCTCACGCCGCTGCTGATGAGCCGCAAGGAGGCCGAGAAGATCGCCGTCCCCACCCTGCTGGATTCGGTCTGGTCCCGGAAGAAGGAGGTCTACCTCATTCCGCAGGCGGTGGGAGTCAACGGCTCTCACTACCAGTACAACCCGCAGCAGCTCGACGCCGCCGGCGCGCGGCGGCTGCTGCCGGGCCGCGTCCTGCAGGCGGGTCCGCGCGCGTCGGGCACCGGGCTGATGGCGCGCCGCCCGCTGCGGCCGGTCGTGCTGCCGCGTTCGGGCGGGCAGCGGCAGCTGCAGGCGGCGCTCGTGCTGCCGGGCCGGCGCGAGCTCACGCTCACCGCGGTGCATCCGTATCCGCCGCTGTCGCCCCAGGCCGTTCGCGACTGGCAGCACGTCCTGCGCGCGCTTCCGGGGCCGTTCGAGGGCCGCCGGCCGAACATCCTCGCCGGCGACTTCAACGCCACGCTGGACCATCGCGCCCTGCGCCGGCTGCTCGCTCGCGGCTACACCGACGCCGCGGACGCGACCGGCGACGGGCTGCGCCCGACCTTCCCGTCGGCGCGGTCGCTGCCGCCGATCACGATCGACCACGTGCTCGTGCCCGACACGATCCGCGTGCGGCGCATCAGCATCCACGAGGTCGCCGGCAGCGACCACCACGCGCTGATCGCGGAGCTCGTGCTGCCCCCGGCGTGAGACTCAGCTCAGCCCGGGTGCCAGCGCAGCGATCGCCGTGAGCGCGGCGAGCAAGGTTGCGGCGCTGACGAGCGCGGCAGTGCGAAGCCCGTGGCGGCGCCTGCGCTTCCAGCGCCGGTCACGACGGGTGACGGTGCTCGCGTAGATCTGCCGCGGCTGCACGCACCGATCTTCGTACATGCATCGGATGTCACAGGTGCATCGACGTCGCCGCAAGCCGCGCGCGCCGCTCTCCCCGCAACGTCCGCACGGAATCCTCGGGCGTCTAGCCTCCCCGCGACCATGCGCCGGGCCCTGATCGTCCTCGTCGTCATCGTCGCCACGCTCGCCGGCGCCGTCGCCGCGCTCGGCGCCTTCAGCGTCGAGCGCCGGCTCGACGTCGGCACGGTTCGCCTCTCGGTCGACCCCGGCCACGACGGTGCGCTCGACCTCTACGTCCCGCTCGTCGACTGGGGCGTGCGCTTTCCCGTCGTCCGCCTTCCGGCGCGGGTCAACGTCGACGTGCGCTCGATCGATCGCAGCGCCGTCGTCAGGCTCGCCGAGTCCGGCCACCTCGACGCGGTTGCCGTGCGCGGCCAGGCACGCGACGCGCTCGCGCACTACCTGCGCCTGGCAATCCTCGTGGCCGTGGTCACGGGGCTGGCGCTCGGGGCGCTCGTCGCGCTGGCGGTCCGGGGCGGGCCCGGGCCGCGCCTTCGCTTCACCCTCGCGACCGCGCTCGGCGCGCTGGGACTGCACACCGTGCCGTGGTACGCCGCGGCCGGGATCGACCTGCGGCTGTCGTGCTCGGTCACCCGGGTCGAGGACGACGCGGTGGTGCTCGCGGACGGCGAGCGGCTCCCGGCCGACGTCGTCCAGCAGGAAGTCGGCCAGCACGACGGGGTCGACGTGCGAGATGTGGTTCGCCGCGACGATGACGCCACCGCGCGGGATGCGCTCGGCACCGGTGGACTCCCGCCGCAGGAGCAGCGACAGGCCCTCATCCTCGCAGAACGTCGCCAGCGGCGTCACGCCGCTGGGCGCGCGGTCGGCGGTGACAAAGACCCACTGGCCGTCCTGGAGGTGCGGGCGCAGGTGCTGCAGCAGGGCGGCGCGGTCGCGTTCTCCGGCGCTGTCGGTCGAACTTCGCTTCTCCTGCCGCGTCACGAGTTCGGCACGTTCTGCTCGGCGTCGGCGTGCAGCCGCCGAAGCTGCTGCGCCCGGGCGCCCAGGTCCCGGCCGAGGCCGCGCTCCTGCAGGCGGGCGGCGACCGCGGCGCGGTGCTCCGGCGGCTTCTGGTCGTCGTACTTGAACTTCCCGACTGCACCCTCGAAATGCAGGCGCAGACCGCGGATGCC
>JAHWJE010000045.1 GCA_019348575.1 Actinomycetota bacterium
GATCGCGCCGAGGACGCCGACGACCATCGTGCCGAGCACGCCGCCGGGCTCGTCGCCCTTGTGCACCGCCTTGGCGATCGCGCCCGCGATCAGGCCCAACAGGATCCAGCCGAGAATGCCCATGAGTCAGTGCCTCCTTTGGTCGTGCGCTGCTCTGCAGGTAATCGCGCCGAGTCGGCGGCGACCATGGGGTCGGCGCTGTATCCGCGGCGCACGTCGAGTCGACATGGGGTCGAAGCCTCATCGTCAAGCCGCCGCCCGTGAAGTGAGATCGGCTGATGCCGAAGGACGACACCGACGCTGCCGCTCGTCCGATCCGCCCGCGCCAGCCGGTTGACCTGCGACATGCGCGCCCTGGCGAGGTCGACGCGGGTGATTCGCGCGCGATGCGGCGTCTTCGCCGACTCGGAGAAGCCTGTCTGTGGATGCTCGTCATCGCGGCGACGACGATCGCGCTGTTCTGGGCGGCGGGCAAGCTGCGCATCATCGTCCTGCCGGTCGGCCTCGCGCTCGTGCTGTGCACCTTCCTGTGGCCGCCGACGAAGCGCCTGCGAGACGTCGGCCTGCCACGCGCCGCAGCAGCCGCCGTCGTGCTCGGCGCGACGCTGGCTGTGCTGGCGGGGCTGATCGCGCTGCTCGCACCACAGGCGATCGACGAGTTCGGCGAGCTCGACGTCGGGATCGCCGGTGGCCTGGAGACGATCGAGGACTGGCTGGTCAACGGCATGCTGGGGCTTTCCCAGGAGCAGGTCGACGACGTCGCGGGTCGCATCCGCGAGCAGGCCGAGGCCAGCGCGGGCACGGTCGCCGGCGGCGCCCTGACCGGCGCGCTGCTGCTCATCGAGGTCATCGCAGCCCTGCTGATCGCGGTCGTGGTCCTGTTCTTCCTCCTCAAGGACGGCGACCGCATCTGGAACTGGATCTGCGGGCTGTCCGCGCCCGAGCATCGCGACGCGGCTCAGGAGATCGGCTCGCGCAGCTGGAACGCGCTGGCCGGGTTTCTGCGCGGGCAGGCACTCGTCGCGCTCTTCGACGCGATCTTCATCGGCCTGGCGCTCGTGGTCGTCGGCACGCCGCTCGTGCTGCCGCTTGTGCTGCTCACGTTCTTCGGCGCGTTCATCCCGATCGTCGGCGCCATTGCGGCCGGTGCCGCCGCCGTCCTCGTCGCGCTCGTCTTCCAGGGCTTGACCGAGGCGCTGATCGTGCTCGCGGCGATCGTCGTCGTGCAGCAGGTCGAAAGCAACATCTTCGAGCCGGTGATCGTCGGTCGCAGCGTCAAGGTCCACCCCGTGGCGATCCTGCTTGCGGTGACGATCGGCCTGACGCTCGGCGGCATCATCGGCGCGCTCGTCGCCGCGCCGGTGCTCGCCGTCGCCTCGACGATCCTCGCGTACCTACGCGAGCGCGCCGACGAGGACGCCGTCGGCGCGCTTCAGGACGCCGGGAAAGGCGCCTTCTGACCGTCTGGAACCGGCGCATGACACGACGTGTCAGTACCCGCCGCGCCAAGTCCCTTCGACCGGCTTGACCGGCAGCACGTCCCAGCCCTCCACGACGTGCTCGACGCGCCCGTGCTGCGCGAACGCCGTCTGCGCCCTGCCGTTGCAGGTGAAGGCGATCTCCTGCATCCCGGACTCCTGGACGTCGACGCCGTAGACGCGGTCGACCTCGATGTCGTGCTCCTCGAGGAGCTTGTGGGCCCGGTCCTGGTCGGAGCCCTCGTCGTAGCGACCGGTCATCTTGATCGGCATCGCCGCCGACACTACTGCCGCAGCCGCGCCTTGGGCAAGATGCAAGCGCAGCGCGTCAGACGAGATCGCCGCCGCGCAGGCGGGCGGTTGCCGCAGCGAAGAACACGCCGATCCAGCCGAGCATGACGAGCAGCGCGACGCCCGGCGCGAGCAGGAACTCGGTGTCCTCGCCGTCGAAGCCGGCGACCTGGATGATCCCTCCCGGCGCGCCCTGCAGCGGCCCGAACCTGCCGACCTCCGGCGCGAGGGCCATCAGCGTGGGCTCGAGCACGAACCCCACGAACAGCACGCCCATGATCGCGACGACCTGGTTTCGCAGCACCGCGCCGATGCCGACGCCGAGCGCGCCCAGCAGCGCCGCGACGAGCAGGTTGCGCCACAGCACGTCGAGCAGGTCGCCGACCGCCGCCGTCTCCTGGTCGCGCGCCGACAGGATGACGGTGCCGACGAGCATGATCGTGAGCGTCACGATCAGCGACAGCAGTGCTCCGGCGGCCGCGTAGGAGAGCATCTTCGCGCCGAGCAGCCTGATCCGGTCGGGCGCCGCGAGGACGGTGCTCGTGATCGTGCGGTGGCGCCACTCGCCGGCCATGCCGATGACGCCGAGCAGGATGATGAACAGGCCGGTGAAGTCGGCCGTGAAGAGGTTGCGCGCGTCGTTCTCGTTGAATTCGCTGCCCAGCGTCGAGGCCAGCACCACGATCAGCAGCGACAGCGCGAGCGCCGCCCCGACGAGCGCCGCGAAGGTCCGCGTCGTGCGCAGCTTGAGCAGCTCGGCCTGCAACATCGCGCTCATCGCACCGAGTCGCCTCCCGTCAGGGCGAAGAACGCCTGCTCCAGCGAGCGCGTCTGCTGCCCGAGGCCGACGAGGTAGATGCCCGCGTCGTGCGCGAGCATGCCGACCTCCTTCGGCGTCGCGCCGGGAACGAGCAGCCCGCCCGCGGGCAGCGCCGCGACGGGGTGGCCGGCCGCCCGCAGCGCGCGCGCGAGCCGCTCGTCGTCCTGCGAGCGCACCTCGGTGGACGGCCCCTCGTCGCCGCCGAGCACCTGCTCGAGCGTCCCGCGGCCGCGCATCTCGCCCCGCGAGATGACGACGACGTCGTCGACGGACTGCGCGACCTCGGCGAGCAGATGGCTGGACACGAGCACCGCCCGGCCGCGCCCGGCCTGCTCGCGCACCATCCCGCGCATCCACGCGATGCCGGGCGGGTCCAGTCCGTTGGTCGGCTCGTCGAGGATCAGGACCTCGGGATCGCCGAGCAGCGCCGCCGCGATCGCCAGGCGCTGGCGCATGCCCATCGAGTAGCCCTTCACGCGGCGGTCGGCGGCGGCGGTCAGCCCGACGCTCTGGAGCACGACGTCGACGCGCTCGGGCGGGTGGCGTCCCGTCACGGCGAGCACGCGCAGGTGGTTGCGTCCCGTGCGGCCGGGATGGAAGGCGGCGTCCTCGAGCACCGCGCCGACCTTCGTCGTCGGCTGCTCGAGCTGCTCGTAGCGGGCGCCGTCGAACGTCGCGGTGCCGCTGGTCGGGCGCACGAGGCCGAGCAGTGCGCGCAGCGTCGTGCTCTTGCCCGCGCCGTTGGGGCCGAGAAAGCCGGTCACGCGACCGGCTTCGACGTCGAAGCTCAGGTCGCTGACGGCGAGCACGTTGCCGAACCTCTTGGAGAGGCCGCGGATCTCGACGGGCGCCATTGGCGGCGGATCATGGCGGATCGCTTGCCTCTGCCGCGCTCACGTCGCACTCCGCTTTATGGTGAACGCGCGATCGGCTCACAACATCAGACACGGGTTGAACGGCAGGTAGCGGTCGAGCCTGGCCCATGGCCCGTCGGCGAGGAAGAGGCAGTAGAACGGGTCGATCCGAAACCCGCGCGCGGCGACGAGCCAGTCCAGGGCCGTGCGGGCGCCGAGCGGCACCGTGAGGTCCAGGCGCTGCAGCCCGGCGGCGTGCGCGGCTGACTCCAGGTGCGCGAGCGCGGCCGGCATGTGCTCGGGCTCGAGCGCTCCGACAGGTCCCGCGAAGCCGTGCTCGTTGCACTCGAAGGCGTAGGCGACGGCACGCCCGCCACGGCGCAGGACCGCCGCCGGCCGGTCGGCGAGCATGAAGCGCAGATCGGGCTCGCGCGCGTGGCCGAGCAGCTGCTGCTCGAGCGCGAGCAGCTCCTCGAGCGCGGCGGGCGCGACGTCGTAGCCGGGCGGCGGCGCGACCGGGCGCGGCGTCCCCGTGACGTCGACGCCGGTGCTCTGGTGCGCGACGCCGAAGCGCAGATACAGCGCGACCGCCGGCGCGTCGAGCGTCGCGATGATCGCCCGGTGCTCGCCGACGCCGGGCGCGAAGGCGCGCTCGAGCAGCGCGCGCCCGACGCCCGCGGTGCGCGCGCCGGGGGCCACGAAGAACTCCGTCAGCTCGAGCGTCGCGCCGCGCTGCGTCGAGCGCGCGTAGCCGAGCGGCGCGCCGTCCTGCGCATCCTCCGCGACCCACCACTGCGCGCAGGTCGCCGCGAGGTGCGCGAACAGGCGCTCGTAGGCGGGCCAGAGCGCATCGGGGTCGGGCGGCGGCGCGCCGGGCGCGCGGTAGCCCAGCCGCGTCAGCAGGTCCGCCAGCGAGCGGCGGAAGATCGCAAAGCAGGCGCGGCTGTCGGCGGCGCCGGCGCGGCGGATGGCGGCGGATCGCCTCATCGGGCGCCCGTGCCCGACAGCTCGCGCTCGAGCGGCGTCCGAAATCGCGGCGTCACGCGCGCGTCGCCGATCCACGCGCGCAGGCGCTCGGCCTCCTCGCCGACGGCGCGCTCGGCCTCGGCGCCGACGTCCTCGAGCAGCCGCACGACGATCTCGCCGCTGTCCCTGCGCTGCGCCCACCCGCCGACGATACGCCCGTCGCACCAGACCGTGGGGCCGATGTTGCCGCTGCGATCGAAGCACGCCGCGCGGTGCCCGCCCAGATACCAGGAGCGCTCCTGCCAGCCCATCGGCGCGGGATCGAGCGCCGGCAGCAGCGCCACCCAGGGCTGCGCGGGCGCGGCGACGGGCTCGGCGTCCTGCGCGGCCACGAGCGCCGTCGCGCCGTCGGCCAGCCGGACCTCGACCACATCGAGCTGGGCGAGCGCGCGCTTGACGAGCGCCGTCGTCCAGCCCGTCCACCACTTCAGGTCGGCGAGCGTCCCGGGCCCGAAGGCGCCGAGCCAGCGGCGCACGAGCTCGGCGGCGGCGGCGTCGGTCTCGAGCTCGCCGACGCCGCCCGGCAGCCAGGCGTCCATCGGCGCCCAGCGATACAGGCTGCTCGTCCACGACCCGAGCGGGCGGCCACGCACGATCCGCCCGTCGGCGGCAAGCAGGAAGAGCACCTTCGTGGCGACGCCCTGCAGCGCGCCGTAGGGCTTGTCCGGCGCGACGTGGATCTTCTCGCGCAGCGCCGGCACGTCCTCTCCGAGCTGCTGGGCGGTCGCCTCGCCGCGGGCTCGCAGCGCCGCCTCGACGGCGTCCTCGGTCGCGCGCATCCAGCGCGCGCCGTCGTCCGTGATCCCGGCCGCCTCCAGCAGCGCGGCGAAGCGCCTGCGCTCGCCCGGCACGAGCGCCCGCGTCGACGACGCCTGCACGACCGGCACGAGGTCGGCCGCCACGACGAACATCGTGCGCCGCATCCCGAGGATCCGCACGAGGCTGCGCTGCTCGTAGAGCGCGGCCTCGAGCGCCGCGATCGACGGCGCAGCCAGCCGCGCACGGGCGGCGAGGAAGACCGTCGCCGGGTCGGTGGCGTGCAGGCCGCCGAGCGCGCCCGCGAGCGTTCGCGGGTCGCCGAAGCGCGCCTGCGCAGCGAGCCCGTGGCGCAGGGCCAGGCGGGCGCGACGCTCGTCGTCGGTGATCGTCCGCACGGGCGCCAGCGTACGCGCCGTGCGCCTTCGGCACCCGCGGCCGCTCGTCGGCTGCGCGGCGCGGGAACGACAGGCCCAATCGGGGTTTGCGATGCCCGCCCCGCGGGGCACTCCCCTGCCGATGCCACGACCGCGCGCGTATACGTTGCCCGAGCGGATCGGCGCGATCGCCGCGCTCGACGCTCCCGGGAAGGCGATCGGCAAGCAGGTGCGCAGCCTCTTCCCTTCGGGCGGCGGCGTGAAGGACGTCCTCAGCGGCACCTGGCTCGGGCATTCGCTGCATCCGCTGCTGACCGACGTCCCGATCGGGACGTGGACGAGCGCGACCCTGCTGGACCTCTTCGGCGGTCGCGCGAGCCGCCCGGCCTCGCGGAGGCTGATCGCTCTCGGGCTTGCCACGTCGGTCCCGACGGCGCTGACGGGCGCGACGGACTGGGCCGACAGCGAGCCGGGCGACGACGAGGTGCGCCGGATCGGGGTCGTGCACGCCGTCTCCAACGTCGCCGCCGCCGCGCTGTACGGCGCGTCGCTTGCGGCGCGGCGGCGCGGCGCGCACACGACCGGCGTGCTGCTCGGGCTCGCCGGGGCCGGCGCGATGACCGCCGGCGGCTTTCTCGGCGGCGATCTCGCATACGCCCGCGGGGTCGGCGTCAACGAGACCCTCTTCGACAGGGATCCCGAGGACTGGACCGCGGTGCTCGACGCCAGCATGCTCGTCGACGACCGGCCGATGCGTGCGCTGGCGGGCGAGCGTGAGCTGCTGATCGTCAAGCGCAACGGCACGATCCACGCGCTCGCCGACCGCTGCGCGCACCGCGGCGGGATGCTGCACGAGGGCGAGCTCGAGGGAGATTGCATCGTCTGCCCGCTGCACGGCACGCGCTTTCGCCTCGAGGACGGGTCCGTGCTGCGCGGCCCCTCGACGTACGCGCAGCCGGTCTACGAGGCGCGCGTCAACGACGGGCGCATCGAGGTCCGCGCGGCTCGTGCGGCTGGTTCCTAGCGTCGCTGCGGCGCCTGCGCGTGCTGGAGCGCGGGGCCGCGCCGGACGCTAGGAGCCGAACTCGATCACGCTGCGATGCCGTCCGGGGCCTCCATCAGCTCAGGCAGGCGCGGTCCAGCGGCGCCTCGGGCGCGACCTTCGCGAGCGCGATCTGCGGCATGACCGTGTACTCGGCGAACGTCGACGTGCCCATGAAGTGGCGGATCGGCTCGCCGTCGCGCGACAGCCGCGTCGTGCCGTCGGGCAGGTAGCCCCTGCCCTGCTGCTCACGGATCGCCAGGCAGATGTTCGTCTTGGGGCTGACGCAGTGCACGCACTCGCGGCACTGGGGCGAGAAGAGGGTCACCACGTGGTCGCCGGGGGCGACGTCGGTGACGTTGGGACCGATCTGTTCGACCACTCCGGCGCCCTCGTGGCCCAGGACCGTGGGCGCATACCCGCTGGGGTCGGCGCCCGAGGCGGTGTACAGGTCGGTGTGACACACGCCGCAGGCCTCCAGGCGCACCAGCACCTCGCCCTTGCGGGGCTCGGCCAGATCGACCTCCTGCACCTTCAGCGGCTGGGCGAACTCCTCCAGGACAGCGGCGCGGATCTTCATCGCAATCTGGCTCCTCTCCGGGGATCGGAGAGGGTTCTACCGCCTACGCGACGCGCGCAGCGCGCGGGTCCGGCAGCGGTGTCAGCCCCGCCTCGATCTCGGCGCGGTGAAGCTCGAGCTGGGGTGGCAGGATGACCTTGGAGCCGAGCTGGTCCAGCGGCACGTCGACGGTGAAGCCCGGCCCGTCGTCGGCGATCTCGAACAGCACGCCGCTGGGCTCGCGGAAGTAGATCGAGTGGAAGTAGTGGCGGTCGATGATGCCGCTGTTGGGCACGCCGGCCTGGGTGAGATGCTCATACCACTGAGGGTGCTCGGCCTGCGTGGTGCCCCAGGCGACGTGGTGTACCGAGCCCGCGCCCTGGACGGGGCGCTGGCCATCGGCGGGCGGCGGGTCGTAGGCGATGAAGCTGCCGCGCCGGTCGCCGCGCAGCTCCCAGGTGGCGTCGCCCTGGGGCGTCGCGCCCAGGAGCTGCTCGAGCACGGGAAAACTGTGCTGCGGCGCGGCGCTGTAGGCGCGCACGCCCTCGAAGCCCTGGAGGGCGTACGCCTGGGGGATGTCGGGGTGCTCGGCCCGAAGTGGCTCGTCGCCCCGGGCGGTGATGGTGAGCTCGTGCGCCAGGCCCTCGGGATCGGCGAAGAGGAGCCGACCCTGGTCGCCCTCCGTCGAGAGGCCCTCGTCCGCGATCCGCGCCGCCCAGAAGTCGATCGCCTCGCGCGAGGCGACGCGCCACACGACGCGGTGGACCATGCCCGCGCCCGGCCGTCCCGCCATCGCGCCGGGGTACTCGAAGAACGTCAGGTCCGCGCCCGGCTGGGCATTCTCGTCGCCGTAGAAGAGGTGGTAGACGGTCGGATCGTCCTGGTTGACGGTCTTCGCGGTCATCCGCAGCCCGAGCACGCGGGTGTAGAAGTCGACGTTGCGCGGAGCGTCGCCGGTGATCGCGGTGATGTGGTGGATGCCGTCGAGGTTCATGCGTGGTCCTTTGCGAAGGCTGCTGTGAACAGCTACAGGCCGTTTGCTTGCTAGGACAACTATACCCAGAGCTCGTTGCGCTCACAACTACTTCGGGTGAATTCAGAATGCC
>JAHWJE010000460.1 GCA_019348575.1 Actinomycetota bacterium
CACCACGCCGATCGAGATTGCGGCGGTGAGCGCGACCAGCATCCAGCGCCCTACTTCGCTGTCTGCGGTGAGGAAGCCCATCGATACGCCCCTATTCTCGACCCAGCGAAGGTCGAAGAAATTGAGGAGCCGGATCTCGCCGCGAGTCTGGAGCTCGAGCGGATAGGTGACGACCCACTTTGTGAGCTGATCGAGGAGGAAGATGATTGCGGCAAGGCCGAAGCCGAGCGCGCGGTGGTTGGTCCCGTCACTTCCCCGAACACGGGGCTTGGTCTTGTTCCCTCGGCCGGACTGAGGGGTAGAGGTTTCAACGTCCATTCACGACCCCATTGCAGCGGGCGCAAAGCGCGCCGTCTTCCTCGACCTCTGGCAAATAGCGCCAGCAGCGGCCGCATTTGTCGCGTTCGGTACGCGCGATGGCAATCGCGTCGGCATCGCCGCGATCGGCATCGGCTTCGTGATGTCGCTCATCGGGTTCATCGAGCTGGCGTCGGGCGCCGCGGCGGTCGCGCACTGGAGCGCTACGTCTCGCCCGCCGCGCGCGAGACCCGCGCGAGGATCCACCGGTCGGGCAGCTCCAGCGAGTCACGCACGTCGCCGAGCTCGCCGCGGTAGACGAGCTGCTTGCTGACCGGGGTCTGCGGGCCGCCGCGGCAGCGGCTCCCGCAGACGTGCACGAAGCGAAGCGCCTTCTCGACGACGCCGACGCTGAGCACCAGCGTTGCGTCGGCGAACGGCACGCAGCATCGCGGTGTGCGACCGCCCTCGCGCGCCTGGCCGGGCTCTACGCCCGCGAGGGGCGGCACGACGAGGCGATCGCCTGCTACCGGGAGCAGGTCGAGGAGGCCAAGGGGGGCGGCTACGCGGCGATCGACGTCGAATCGCTCCTCGCCCTCGCCGACATCTACCGCGCCCGGGAGACCCACGACCTGGCCCTGGAGACCCTCCGCCGCTCCCTCCGCCTCCAGCCGCACAGCGAGGCCCTCCGCCGGATCGTCGCGGACCTCGAATCCGATCGGCCCTGACCCGCCAGACGCCCGACGCCCGCCCCATGATCCCCCTACCGATCGACCCGCGATTGCCCGAGATCCTCGACGCGATCCGCCGGCATCGCGCCCTCTACGCGATCGCGCGCCACGACTCGCTGGTCAGCCCGCAGCAGTTCGAGCGCTTCTGCCGGCTCGTCGGCATCCCGCTGTCGCCTGTCGACGACATGACGCCGTTCGCCGACCCCGTGTCGGTGGCCGGGCTCTGGACCCAGACCTCCTCGCCGTCGGCCGAGACCCGCAGGATGTACGGCTTGGAGCCGCGTCGATCAGGGTGACGTCCTCGGTGCCGACGTTGAAGACGTAGACGGTCTCGGCGGCCGGCGCCGCGGCCACGGTGGGCTTCGCGGCATCGGCTGGCTTCGTCGCCGGCGCGGCGGTCGCCTACGTGTTCGCGCCGGCATTCCTGGGATTTTTGATGCCCCGCTACGTCGAGGGCTTGCCCGCCCTGCGGCCCCTGCTGCCGGGCGTGGTGCTGCTCGGCCTGGCCTGGCCGGCCCGGCAACTGCTCATCGCCCTGGGCCGGCCATACCGACTGCTCGTCGCCACCGGCCTCGGCCTGACGGTCGTCGCCGGCGCGGGCGCTTTCGGGGCGACTCGGGCGGGTATCGTCGGCGTCGCCTGGGGCGTGACGGTCGGCTACGCAGCGGTCTCCCTGGCGATGAGCCTCGCGGCGCTCGCCCCGACGCTCGGCCTTCGCGACTGGGTCGCCCACCAGGCTCGATTGCTCATGTCGCTTTCGCCGCACGCCGCCGGCGCGCTGCTGGCGGTCGACGGCGTGCACCTGACCGCGCACGCACCGGTCGACGTGCGGGCGCTCGGCGCGGACTTCTTCACCTGCTCGCCCTACAAGGTCCTCGGTCCGCACTGCGGCGTCCTCGCCGCCGCGCCGGCGCTGCTCGCGCCCTTCTTCGCGATCCGTGCCTCCGTCATCCTCTCGGCCGTGGTGCATTCGAACTCCCTGCCGGATGATTGCCGC
>JAHWJE010000461.1 GCA_019348575.1 Actinomycetota bacterium
CTGATGGTGGACCTGGACTTCCAGGGCTCGCTGACCGGCCTGTGCATGGGCCACGACGAGTTCCGGGCCTTGCGGCAGACGGGGCGCACCGCCAGCCGGTTGCTGGACAATGCGGGGGACGGGTGGACATCGCGGGTGATGGACCTGGCGGCGCCGGTGCGGGGGCTGCCGGAGGTCGTGGTGGTCAAGGGCGGGCGGCTGGGCGGGGAGCCGCGGCCGGTGGTGTGCGACGTGGTGGGGGCGTCGGAGGAACTGGCCGAGGCCGAGCACCGGGCGCAGGCGCGGTGGCTGCTGAACGTGGGGGCGGGGGCCAAGGCGGACGTACACGACGCGCGGTTTTTGTTCCGGCGGTGCTTCCACCTGCCGGAGGTGTTCGCCAAGTACGACGTGGTGCTGTTCGACTGCCCGCCGCGGCTGACGACGGCCAGCGTCAACGCCCTGGGCTGCAGCGACTTCGTGCTGGTGCCGCTGCTGCTGGACCAGCTCTCGGTCGAGGCGTTGCCCCGCACGCTGGCGTGGCTGGAGCGGCTGCCGGAGGTGTCCCGCCGCGCCCGCCTGCTGGGCGTGGTGGGCAACCGCGCCCGCTACTACCGCGGCGAGCTGCGCAAGCGGCAGCGCGACTTGTTCGAGCGCCTCCCGGACACGATCCGCGCCGCCGTCCCGCGGCCGACCGCGGTGTCGCGCTCGCCCGCGTACGCGAGCACGCGCGTGCGCGCGTCGATCGATCTGAGGCTGACCGCCGGGATCGGCACCGCGAGATGGCGCAGCTTGCGGCCGGGATACACGCTGAAGACCGCCGCGGGCGCGGGCAGCCCGGCCGGGAGCAGTGCGGTCACGCGCTGGTCGGCGGCGCTACTTCAGGAAGTCGGGGACGTCGAGGTCGTCGCCGGAGACCACCTCGTCGGCGTAGCGCATGGTGTGCAGGGCCAGGACGCCGTCCAGCGAGCGATGGCGGCCAGATACTCGCGGTTGTGGAAGACGAACCGGCCGGCCGCAGCTCGGCCGGTCTTCTTCAGAGCGTCGTGCAGCAGCCGGTAGGCGTCAGCTCCCTGGTCCTGCGCGCCGAGGAAGTAGGTGCGGTCGAAGAACACGGGATCGATGTCTCCAACGGGGACGAAGTGCTCGACATCGATGATCTTGGTGCGCCGCCCCGCGGCCGCCTTGACCTCGTCCCTGGAGAGGACGACGTACTCGTCGGGCGCGACCTCGAAGCCCTTGACGACCTCCGCGTAGGGGATCTCCTCGTCCTCTTCGGTGCAGAAGCGACGGTGCTCGATGCGTGCCCCGTCGGCCAGATGCACCTCTCGGAAGCTGACCGTCTTGGACTGCACGGCTGAGTACAGCTTGACCGGCACGCTGACCTGCCCGAAGGCGACCGTGCCGTTCCACAGCGAGCGGGGCACCGCGGCTACTTGCGGTCCGGGTAGGTGCCGGACGAGAGGTCGCCACCGGCGGGAACAGCATCAGCCATCGCAACCCCTCTGCCCGTCGCGTGCACCGCCCACACCCGCCGGCTGCGCTTGGGCGTGGGCCCGCGCCGGGCGCGGGCCGTCAGCTACTCCAGAGCCTGCTCGGCCCGCGCCCGGGCCTGCTCGCGCGCCTGCTGGGACGCGCGCTCACGAGCCTTGCTGGACCGCTCCGCCCGCTGCTCGCGTGCCTTCTCGGCCCGCTCGGCGCGCTGCTCACGTGCCTTGAACCGCTGCTCGCGGGACTTCTTCGCAGCCTCGAAGCGTTTCTCGCGCATCTTCTGGGCGCGTTCGCCGCCTCCGCCGCCGCCGCGTTCAACCTTCATCGCACCGCGGTCGCGGCCCTTGCCCTTTCCGTTCTTGCCCGGGTCCGCAACAGCGGGGGCGGTAATCGCCAGCGCCGCAACGCCGGCTGCAAGGAATAGCTTTTTCATCGCGCATCTCCTGAAATCGCGCATTTGTCACTCAGTCAGAAAAACGAGCAGCCGAGTGATGACGTTCCAGCGACTGGGCCGGTTACAAGCATCGGTCTACCGCCCCCAGATGAACCCTCGATTT
>JAHWJE010000462.1 GCA_019348575.1 Actinomycetota bacterium
TCGGCCCAGGTCCCGGCTGGCGGTGCGTCCTTCACACCGGGGCATGGTATCGCCGCGAGGCGCCTAAGTGAGAACGGGTTTCAGTATCGTGACGTTTCATGTTCCGGCGCTCCCTCGTGCTCCTGGTCCTGGCGACCCTCCTCGCGGGCTGCGGCGAGGAGAGCCCCGGGAGCGCCTCCGCCGGGCGGATCGAGGTCGCGGCGACCACCACCCAGCTCGCCGACATCGCGCGCACCGTCGCCGGCCTGAGCACCGGCCGCGCCGTCCGCAGCGTGCCGAGGTGGAACATGCCAAAGCGCAGCATGTCGTGCGCGCTCGCGTATACGTCCCCCGAGCCGGGATGGTCGCTGCGGTAAGGCGCGAGCGGGGTCCCGTCGCCGTCGTCGTACCGGGCGGCCGCCTCCGCCGCCTGACGGCGCTGCTCCTCGACCAGCGCGACGACCCGGGCGGACGCCGACGCGAGCGCCTCGGTCTGCCGGGCCAGCAGGGCGTTGAGCTCCGCCGTCTCGGCCTGCTCGGCCTCCTCGGCGGCGATCGTGCGCTGGGCGTTCTCGCGGGCCTTGGCCTCGAGCGCCTCGAGCTCTCCGCTGCCGGCCTGGGCGACGTCACGGACCCGGGCGTCGGCGGCGACGACCGCGTCGAGCAGGACCTGCTCGTCGACCAGACGTCCCGGGCCGACGTCGCCGCCGGCGAGCTCCCCCTCGTCTGGCCCCACGACCTGCACGCCGCGTTGCAGCAGCGTCGCGACGTTGGCCTGCGTCGCCGCGTGCAGCCACATCTCCGTGTGCATCGCCGGCGCGATCACCACCGGGCACGTCAGGCACGTGTAGACGCTGGAGACCATGTCGTCGGCCAGGCCGACGGCGAACTTTGCGATGAGGTTCGCGGTCGCCGGCGCGAACACCGCCACGTCGGCCTCACGGGCCAGCCGCACGTGCGGGATCTGCTCGACGTCGGTGAAGACGTCGCTGTAGGCGGGCCGACCCGTGAGTCCCTCGAACGTCGCCGGCCCGACGAACTTCGTCGCGGCAGCGGTCATAACCACCTGGACCGTGGCGCCGGCCTTGAGCAGCACGCGCGCGAGCGACGCCGCCTTGTACGCCGCGATGCCACCGGACACCCCCAGCAGCACCGACCGTCCGGCCAGGGCGCCGTCAGGTGCGGAGTCCGGGTTCCGGGGCAGGTCGCTCATGGCGAACGACGAGGGCCCTACGCGCCTTCGTCGTCGGCGTCGAGGCGCGCCCCTGGCTGCGCGAGCACCTGGGCGCGGTCGCGACGCAGATCGGCCGCGTCGGCGAGTGGCGCGCCTACTCGATCGACTGCCCGGCGATCGCGAGGTCCTCGCCGCAGCGCAGCGCGGGCGTCTCGGGCGCGACGCGGTAGGGCTGCACCTTCGGCCGCGCCTCCTCGTGGTACTCCTCGTCGGCGTTGACCGCCCACAGGTCGTGCGTCGTCCCCGCGCAGGCGTTCTCGACGGCGCGCAGCGCGGTCAGCATCGAGTGGTCGGAGTTGTTGTAGCGGTGCAGCCCGTTGCGCCCGATCTGCTGGAGGTTCTCGATCTCCTCCAGCCAGCCGCGGATCGTCGCGACGCGCGCGTCGTAGTCGGCGTCGTAGATCGGATAGGCCTTCGGCACGCGCACGACGTGGCCGTGCTCGACGCGATCGGCGGGAGCAAGGCCGATCGCGTCGAGCTCGCGCGTCGCGCGGGCGACGAGCTCCTCGTCGGCGGCGTCCCACAGGTCGTCGCCTTCGAAGCAGAAGTACTCCAGGCCGACGCACGTGCGCTCGGGGTCGGGGACCATCGCCGGGCTCCAGGCGCGGAAGTTCTGGATCCGCCCGACGCGCACGCCCGGATCGTGCACGTAGATCCAGTTGTCGGGAAACAGGTCCTCGCCGCGCACGACGAGCGCGACCGTCACGAAGTCGCGGTAGCGCAGCCCGGCAGCGGCGTCGCGCACATCGGCCGGCGCCCGCGGGTCGGCGAGCGCGACGACGTCGCGCAGGGCCAGCGAGGAGA
>JAHWJE010000463.1 GCA_019348575.1 Actinomycetota bacterium
CATGCGCGACGCGCACCAGTCGCTGCTCGCCACCCGCATGCGCACCCACGACATCGCGGCCGTGGCGCGCGCCTACGCGACCGGGCTGCCGCAACTCCTCTCGCTCGAATGCTGGGGCGGCGCGACCTTCGACGTCGCCATGCGCTTCCTCACCGAGGACCCCTGGGAGCGGCTGGCGCGCATCCGCGAGGGCGCGCAGAACCTCCTGCTCCAGATGCTGCTGCGCGGCGCGAACGGCGTCGGCTACGCCAGCTACCCGGACAACGTGGTGCGCTTCTTCGTGCAGGAGGCGGCGGGGGCCGGCATCGACCTCTTTCGCGTCTTCGACAGCCTCAACTGGGTCGAGAACATGCGGCTCGCCATCGACGCCGTGCGCGAGTCCGGCAAGCTCTGCGAGGCGGCGATCTGCTACACGGGCGACATCCTCGACCCGGCCAGGACCAAGTACGACCTGCGCTACTACGTCAACCTGGCCCGCCAGCTCGAGGACGCGGGCGCCCACGTGCTGGGGATCAAGGACATGGCCGGGCTGTGCAAACCCGAGGCCGCCGGGCGGCTGGTGCGCGCACTGAGAGAGGAGGTGGGCATCCCGGTCCACTTCCACACCCACGACACCAGTGGGATCTCGGCGGCCAGCGTGCTGGCGGCAGCTGAGGCGGGGGTCGACGCCGCGGACGCCGCGATGGATCCGGTCAGCGGCCTCACCTCGCAGCCCAACCTTGGCTCGATCGTCGAGGCGCTGCGCCATACCGAGCGCGACACCGGCCTGGCGCGCGAGCCACTGGAGGACGCGGCGGCCTACTGGGAGGTCGTACGCGGCTACTACGTGGGCTTCGAGAGCGACATCAGAGCCGGGGCGTCCGAGGTTTACGAGCATGAGATGCCGGGCGGGCAGTACACCAACCTTCGCCAGCAGGCGCGGGCCCTGGGCATCGGCGACCGCTGGCGCGAGGTGGCCCGTGCCTACGCCGAGGTCAACGACATGCTCGGCGACATCGTGAAGGTCACGCCGACCTCCAAGGTGGTCGGCGACCTCGCTGTGTCCATGGTCACCAACGACCTCAGCGCCGACGAGGTGCTCGACCCCGAGCATGAGGTCTCCTTCCCGGAGTCGGTCGTCAGCTACTTCCGCGGAGACCTCGGCCAACCCCCGGGCGGCTTCCCGGAGAAGCTCCAGCGCAAGGTGCTCAGAGGTGGTGACCACCTCAAGGTGCGCCCGGGCGAGGTGCTCGAGCCGGTCGACTTCGACGCCGTCCGGGAGGCGGTACAGGAGCAGGTGGAGCGCGAGCTGAGCGACCAGGAGCTCGCCTCCTACCTGATGTATCCCAACGTCTTCGTCGACTTCGCCGAGTTCCAGCGTCGGTTCGGCGACGTGAGCGTCCTACCGACCCCCACCTTCTTCTGGGGCCTGCCCCAGGACGAGGAGCTCGTCGTGCACCTCGAGCCGGGCAAGACACTGTTCGTCCGCCTCCTCGCGTTGGGCGATCACGACAGCGAGGGATATCGGTCGATCTACTTCGAGCTGAACGGCCAGCCGCGCGAGGTGGTGGTGACGGACCGGTCGCTGGAGGCCAGCCTGCACCAGCACCCCAAGGCCGACCCCGACGACCCCGACCACGTCGCCGCCCCGATGCCGGGCAAGGTGTCGAACGTCGCGGTCAAGAAGGGCCAGTCGGTCAAGTCCGGCGAGCGCCTGCTGAGCATCGAGGCCATGAAGATGGAGAACACCATCACCGCGCACCGCGACGGCGTGGTGACCTCCCTCGGTTTCGCGGCCGGCGACGTCGTGGAGTCCGGCGCCGTCCTCGCGCGCATCGACGACGCCTGACCGCGACCGTCCCCCCGGAGCACGCGTGGGACGCGCGCGCTCGAGCGTGGTCGCACACCGGGGCGGTAGCTGCGCGCACGCGTGCCGACTTCCCGCGCGTCGCGTCCGGCAGGCGCACCGTTCGGGGGGATCCGCTTGAGTCCGACCGGATCCGGCCGGGCGTGGCCGTAGGTTCACCCGCTCCAAG
>JAHWJE010000464.1 GCA_019348575.1 Actinomycetota bacterium
TGGCTCCTGCTTGCCGGTGACTTCGATCACTCGATCGCACAGCTCCCCGTCTGTGAGCGAGACGACGTCGGCGACAACAGCGTCGGCGTTGGCGAACTCCACGCATTCTGTCGCTCCCATGGTCGCCGCGGCGTCGAGCGCCGTCCGCCGCCGCGCGATGGCGACGACGCGCGCTCCGGCATCAGCTGCCAGACGCGTGAGCAGCGCGCCGAGAAACCCGACGCCGACGATCGCGACGGTGTGGCCGGCTCGGATCTCGCTCCGCCTGAAGACGTTCATCGCACATGCGAGCGCCTCGCCCGGGAACGGATGGCCGTCGAGCTCGCGTGGGAGCGGGACCACCGCGTCTTCGTCCGCGATGTCATACGCCGCGTGAGCGTGTGCGGTCAGCGCGGCGACGCGCCGGCCGACCAGACCGCCGTCCACACCCTCGCCTACCGCGTCGACCACGCCCCAGCCCTCATGTCCCGGGGCGCCCGGTTGACGCGGATACTCGAACCACGGCCGCCCCTCGAAGACCGCCATCTCCGAGCCACAGACGCCGCTTCCCTCGAGCCGAACCCGAACCTGTCCGCGTGCGGGCTCGGGGACCGGAACCGCTTTGATCTCGATCCGTCCGGGAGCCGCGATGACCGCGCTCTGCATCAGACGCGCGCTTCGCTCGGGGGCCGCGGTAGCGGCCTCTATGGCGCGGCCCTCCCGGCGACGCGCTCCTCGGCCGCGGACCTGCCGGTCTGCTTCAGCCAGGCGTGGAGCTGCAACAAGCCCTCCCGAACGCCGGTTCGAGGACGCCATCCGGTCGCCTCTTCGAACCGCGTCCGCTGCTCACGCGTCATCGCCGTCAGGTAGTGCGTCCGCGCCGTCATCTCGTTCAGGGACGACGTGCCGGTGGCGAACGCCAGGGCGTCGTTGACGCGCTTGCCCTTGTAGATGTCGCGCAGCCGCGAGTCCATGAGCCGCTGAGCCTTGTCGCCGCGCTGCTCCAGTGCTGCGAGTTCTTCGTGCAACTCCGTCGAGCGGTCGCGCACCTGTGCCAGACGGGCTGTGAGATCGTCCACGCGCGCGGTCGCCTCGGCCAGGGAACTGGAGAGCGCCGCCTGCTCCGCCTCGACCTGCTCGAGTTCGGCCCGCAGCGCGTCCTCGTCGCTCTGGGCGGCGGCCGGGAGAAGGCCGGCAGTCAGCACCCAGACGCACAACAACGCCACCAGCGAGACCAGGCTGGTGGCACGGCGAAGCGCCGTCGACGGGAGAAGCGTCGGCACGGGCATGTCCGCCGAGGCTAGCGCAGACCCCGCCGAAGGGGTCAAACCTCGCGGGCGATGTCGGCGGCGAGCCCGTCGTACCAGTCGAACGCCTCCGCATACGCGGCGTCGGAGTCGGCCGGCCCGGGCCTGTCGGCGAAGGCGTCGGCGCGCGGGTAGGACCCGAGGATCCGCACCTCGGCTGCGTGGCGGTGGACGCTGCGCAGCGCCTCCGCGACGCGCGCCTCGCCGACGTGGCCGGCGCAGTCGATGAAGATGCAGTACTCGCCCAGCGCCTGCTTCGTCGGCCGCGACTCGATCTTGGTCAGGTTGATGCCGCGCAGCGCGAACTCGTCGAGGATCCGCAGCAGCAGCCCGGGACGGTCCTCGCCGAAGAACACGACCAGCGAGGTCTTGTCGGCGCCGGTCGGCGCGGCCATCGCCGCGCCGAGGACGACGAAGCGCGTGGTGTTGCCGTCGTGGTCGTGCACGTCGGCGGCCAGCACCTCCAGTCCGAAACGCTCGGCAGCGACCAGCGGACCGACCGCCGCGACCGAGCCATCGCCGCCGGCCACCTGACGTGCGGCTTCCGCGGTCGACGTCGCGGCCTGCTGCTCGACGTCAGGAAGGTTCTGCGCCAGCCAGCGCCGGCACTGCGCGAGCGCGTGTGGCTGACTGCGGACGGTGGTGATCTCGTCGGGCGCCGTGCCCGGCCGGACCAGCAGGTTCATCGTGATGGGGATCGTGATCTCGCTGCGGATGTACGCG
>JAHWJE010000465.1 GCA_019348575.1 Actinomycetota bacterium
CGGCACCGTGCTCGGGTCGATTCCCGACAAGCCATCATCGGCGGTCCACTGGACGTTCACGTCGCCGCGGTACCACCCGGCGCCGTTGGCGTTCGTCGTCGGCGCGCCGATGAGGCTCGGCGCCGTCCTGTCGATGTTGATGCCGCCGACCGTGTCCTGCGCGCGGTTGCCGGCGACGTCGATCGCGTGACCGGTCACCGACTGGCCCTCGCCCGCGTTTGTCAGCGTGACCGGCGGCGTGCAGCCCGCGATCCCCGACTCGTTGTCGTTGCAGTCGAAGGAGACCGTGACGTCGTCGTTGTTCCACCCGAAGCCGTTTGCCGGCGTGCGGTTGCCCTTGATCGAGGGCGGGGTGCCGTCGATCTTCAGCGTGATCGAGTGGCCCGGCGCCGTCCTGTCCTCCACGTTGCCGGCCTTGTCGACGCTCCAGAAGGTGATCGTGTGGACCCCCTTGAGCGCGTGGTCGAACGGGCCGCTGTAGACCTGCGCGGCTCCGCCTCCGACGCTGTAGTAGGTCTTGTCGACCTTCGACAGCGCGTCGATGCCGGTCAGCGTGACCTTGACGTCGCCCGCGTACCAGCCGCTGTCGGGAGCCTTCGGAACGTCGACCGACGTGCTCGGGGCCGTGCGGTCGATCCTGATCGAAGCGACGGTCGTGTTCGTGGTGTTGCCCGCGACGTCGCTGACCGAGCGGCTGGCGACGTCCTGACCGGCGCCGCCGACGTCGAGAAGGTCCTCGACGAGCTCGTGCGGACGGTCGAGCAGGCCCGGACGCTGCCGATGTCGGCGTCCGCGGTCGTGCATCGCGATGAGGTGCTCGCGCTGCTCGAGCAGCTGCCCGATCTCGGCCGGCTCCAGGCCGAAGGTCTGACGCTTCAGCCGTCGCGCGAGCAGCCAGGAGCCGAGGGACCCGAGCAGCAGCGCGGCGACGCCGCTGACGTGCGGGGCGGCCATCGACGTGCCGGCCGCGACGGAGTAGCGGTTGCCGGGGAACAGCGAGGTGACGCAGTCGGCCTGCGTGCACACGTCGGGCGTCTCCGGGTCGCCGCCCGGTGCGGCCAGGTCGACGCCGGAGCCGCGCTGGCTGTAGGAGGCGAGCTGGCCGCTGCGCCCGGTGGCCGCGACGATGACCGCGGAGCCGCCGTAGGAGTCGGTGACCGGCAGGCTGGCGTTGCCAGCCGAGAACACGACCACCACGCCGGCCCGCGCCGCCTTCTTCGAGGCCCTGTCCGCCACGCTGCCGCCCCAGCTGCAGACCTTCCAGATGTACAGCACCGGCAGCGAGGCGGTGGAGGCGGCGCTGCGGCTGGCCAAGTCGTTCACCGGCCGCTACGAGGTCATCTCGTTCCACCACGCCTGGCACGGGCGCACGATCGGCTCCATGGCGCTCATGGGCGGCTTTCCCCTCAAGCACGGCTACGGGCCGTTCCCCGCCGGCGTGCACCACAGCCCCAGCGCCTACTGCTACCGGTGTGCCTTCGGCCTCGACCGCGACACCTGCGTAGCCGTGCTCGGCGATGAGCTCCTCGCGTTGCCCACCGCCTCGCCGGCCGTGCCCGCCGCCGCGCCGAGCACAGCGTCGACCGGAGCCGACACCTCGGACGTCGTCCCGGACCCGGCACCCATCGGCTACCGACACGCTGAGCGGCCTTGCGCCGGCTGCTCCTCGCGGCGGCGGGCGCGGCGGGGCCGCCAGCTGTCCGGAGCGGATCGGGACCGAAGCGGCGGACGCTGGCTCCGAGTTCCCGCGTCTCGGGCGCGATGGTCGGGTGGTCGAGGGCGACCTGGGCCAGGGCGTACCAGCTCTCCGGCGCGGGCTCGCCCGTCTTGCTCTGGTTCTTGTCCAGGCGGCCGCAGAGAATCAGGCGGTCGCGGGCGCGGGTGAGGGCCACGTAGAAGAGGCGCAGCGCCTCGTCGCGGCGGGCTTGTTCGCGCAGCTGGCGGGCGGCTTCGGACGGCTCGCAATCGGCCTTCTTGCTGGAGCACCACAGAAAGGCGCCGTC
>JAHWJE010000046.1 GCA_019348575.1 Actinomycetota bacterium
TCGATGCCGGTGCGCGACGTCGAGTCGTTCGCGCCGGTGCGCGACGACGCCCCTCGCGTGCTGTGCAACCGCGGGGCGCACGGGATCGACGGGACGGTGTCGCGCGCGTTCGGCGCGGCGGCGGGCGCGCCGGGCCCCGTCGTGCTGCTGATCGGCGACGTCGCGCTTGCGCACGACGTCGGCGGGCTGCTCGCGGCGCGCCGCCTGGGCCTGGCGATCACGATCGTGCTGCTCGACAACGACGGCGGCGGGATCTTCGAGTTCCTGCCGATCGCGGGCGCGCGCGACATCTTCGAGGAGCATGTCGCGACGCCGCACGGCCTCGACTTCGCGCACGCGGCGGCGCTCTACGGCTGCGACTTCGCCGACGTCGCGGATCTCGCGGCGCTGCGCGCCGCGCTCGGCGAGGCGCTGCGAAGCGATCGCACGACGATCCTCCGCGTGACCAGCGAACGCAGCGCGAACGTCGCGCTGCACCGCGAGCTGTCGGCGGCCGTGACGGCGGCGGCGCACGAGTAGAAGGCGGCCCGGCCGCGAAGGCCTCCGCGCGCGGCCCTTCAGCGACGACGGGCGGGCCGAGGCCCGCCCGTATCGATGCGCCGCTGCGGCGGGCGCTATGCCAGGCCGCGCTTCTTCGCCTGCGAGGCGCTCGCGGCGCTGGAGATCAGGCCTACCACGAGCAGGAACACGCCGCTGACGAGGTGGAAGAAGTTCGCGAGGGCGCCCTGGCCGGTGATCGACAGGATCGTCAGGTTGTCGCCGGCGGTGACGCCGATCACGAACGCCACGATGTAGAAGAGCCCGACGCCCATGAGCGCGCCCTCTGACGCAGCGGCGTTCTTCTGCAGGCTCAGGATGAGCAGGATCGCGCCGATCCCGATATGGGCGACGTTGTGGAACGGGTTGATGCCGATCCCCAGCAGCGCCTCGTCGGTGTTCTGCGTCCACTGCGTGTCCCACCCCGTGACCACGAACCCGATGACGCCGATCGCCACGTAAAAGGCGCCAAACGCGATGCCAACCTTCGATGCCAGGCTGCTGTTCATGCGATACCTCCCCTTCGAAATTGACCGCCGGCGCCCCTCGAACGCCGAACTGCTCCCCTGAACCCGATCTTGCAGACCGTACGGATATCAGCGCGAGTGCCAACGCGCCAGCGCGAACCCTACAGCGGGCACCCGTCGCGAGCGTTCACGCGCCACAAGCGCCCGCGACGACCGGCTCAGCCGGCCAGCACGGGCAGCAGCGCCGCCAGCTTGACGTCCGTCTCGGCGAGCTCGGCCGCGGGATCGGAGTCGCGCACGACGCCGACGCCGGCGTAGCAGCGCGCGACCGCGCCGCGCAGCAGCGCGCAGCGCAGCGCGACGCAGAACTCGCCGTCCTCGTTGGTGTCGGTCCAGCCGGCCGGGCCCGCATACCAGCCGCGGTCGAGCCCCTCGAGCGCCGGGATCAGCGGCCCGGCGACCTCGAAGGGCTCGCCGCCGACGGCCGGCGTGGGATGCAGCAGGCCCGCGAGCCGCACCGCTCCGACCGGCCGCGCGAGCTGGGCGCGGATCGGGGTCGCGAGGTGCTGGATGTTGGCCATCTTCACGATCACCGGCTCCTCGGCGGCCGCGACCCAGACGCTGTGCGGTCGCAGCGCGCGCTCGATCCGGCGCGCGACGATCGCCTGCTCGGCGCGATCCTTGTCTGACCGCAGCAGCTGCTCGCCGAGGTGGTCGTCCACGGCCGGGTCGGCGCTGCGGCGCGTCGACCCGGCCAGCGCGAGGGTGCTCGCGCGCATCCCCTCGCGCCGGATCAGCAGCTCGGGGCTGGCGGCGAGGAACGCCGCGTCGCCGCGTCCCGCGCAGAAGCAGAAGCACGACGGAAAGCCCTCCCGCAGGACGCCGTAGATCGCGGCGGCGTCGTGCGCCGCGGGCGCGTGGACCTGGACCTCGCGCGCGAGCACGATCTTCTCCAGCGCGCCGGCGCGGATGCGCTCGACGCCGCGCGCGACGGCCTCCTCGTAGTGCTCGGGCGGCGTGCTGGCGGCGACCTGACAGCGCCCGACGGGGTCGGGATCGAGCAGCGCGAGCGGGACGCTGCGCAGCTCGGCCAACCGCGTCTCGATCCGTGCGAGCAGATCGTCGGCGGTGTCGTCGGCGCCGGCGAGCGCAGCGACGGTCAGCCGGACATCGTCACCGGTGCGTGCGAGCGACACCTCGGGCACGTGCAGCGACGCGGGCTGGAAGCCCGACCAGTGCGGGCTGGCGCCGCCGTCGGGCGCGAAGGCAAAGCCGCCGGCGGCGATCAGGCCCGCACCGCGAGCGTCGGCGGCGTCGCACAGAGCGGTCGCGGCGAGCGCGCGCCAGCGCGCCGCGACCTGCTCGAAGCGGTCGCGCCCGCGGGCCTCTATCGCGACGACGCAGCCGAGCGCCGCGACCGCCGCGCGGTCGCGGTCGGGCTGCTCGGTGCAGAACCACGGATCGCCGGGCCGGCGCGACGCGAGCACGACCGCCGACGGGTCGACGTCGTGCCCGACGGCGACGGTCACCGACGCGAGCATCTCGTCGGCCGTACGCGCGCTGCTGCGCCCGGCGCCCCGGCGCGCGCGCTTGACCGCCTGCTCCAAGCGCTTGCGCAGGCGCTTGCGGTCGCCGTCGTCCAGCGCGAAGGCGCTGGGCGACGAAGCGCCGCGAACCGTGGTCACGTCTCCCCGCGGCCCCGGCTGATCGCGATCTCACCCGTGCGCATCATCTCGACGAGCCCGAACGGCCGCACCATGCGCTCGAAGGCCTCGATCTTCTCGGTCGTGCCCGTGACCTCGACGATCACCGAGCGGCGCGTCACGTCGACGACCTTGCCGCGGAAGATCTCCGAGATCTGCATGACCTCGGCGCGCTGCGCGCCCTCGACGGCGACCTTGAAGAGCGCGAGCTCGCGCGCGACCGTGTCGGCCGGCTCGAGGTCGCGGATCTTCAGGACGTTGATGAGCTTGTGCAGCTGCTTGGTCACCTGGTCGACGGAGTGCATCGCGCCGTCGAAGGTCAGCGTGATCCGCGAGTACTGCTCGTCCTCGGTCGGCCCGACGGTCAGCGTGTCGATGTTGTAGCCGCGCCGCGCGAACAGGCCGGCGATCCTCGTCAGGACACCCGCCTTGTTCTCGACGAGGATCGACAGGATGTGCTTGCGGCCGCTGTGCGCGTTGCCTGCCGCCTCGAGCTCGTCGAGGCTCAGCAGCTCCTTCGTGCCCGGTTCGCCCATGACGGCCAGCTAGCCGACCATGTCGCGCGCGGGCTGCCCGGGCGCGATCATCGGATATGTGTTCTCCTCGCGCGTGACGCGGACGTCGACGACGACCGGGCCGTCGATCGCGAGCGCCGCCCTCATGTCGTCGACGAGCGTCGCCTTGTCGGTGAAGCGCAGCCCGGTCGCGCCGTAGGCGTCGGCCAGCTTGACGAAGTCCGGGTAGGAGCCCATGTCGACGTGCGAGTAGCGCCCATCCCAGAACAGCTCCTGCCACTGGCGCACCATGCCGAGGTAGCCGTTGTTCATGATGAACACCTTCACGGGGATCTTGTCCTCCGAGCAGGTCGCGAGCTCCTGGATGTTCATCTGGATCGAGCCGTCGCCGGCGATGCAGACGACGGTCTGGTCGGGGCAGCCGACCTGCGCGCCGAGCGCGGCCGGCAGGCCGAAGCCCATCGTTCCCAGCCCGCCGGAGTTGATCCAGCGCCGCGGCTTCGCGAAGTGGTAGTGCTGCGCCGCCCACATCTGGTGCTGCCCGACGTCGGAGGTGACGATCGCGTCGCCGCCGGTCGCCTCGTAGAGCGCCTGGATCATGTACTGCGGCTTGATCTCGCCGTCCGTCGAGTCCTCGTAGCGCAGCGGGTGCTTCTCCTGCCAGGCGCGGATCCGCTGCCACCACTCGTCCGTGCGCGACGCCTCGACGCCCTCGAGCGCACGGTACTCCTTGATGAGCTTGGTCAGCACGTTCTTGCAGTCGCCGACGATCGGGATGTGCGCCGGGATCGTCTTGGAGATCTCCGCCGGGTCGATGTCGATGTGGATGAACTTCGCGTGCGGGGCGAACTCCGACACCTTGCCGGTGATCCGATCGTCGAAGCGCGCGCCGACGCAGCAGATCAGGTCCGCCTCGTCCATCGCGTAGTTCGCCGTCCGCGTGCCGTGCATGCCCAGCATGCCGAGCCACTGCGGGTGCGGCGCGGGAAAGGCGCCGAGGCCCATCAGCGTGCAGGTGACCGGGAAGCGGTCGCTCGTCGCGAACTCGGTGAGCTCCTGCGAGGCGTTGGCGTTGATGACGCCGCCGCCGGCATAGATCACCGGCCTGCGCGCCGAGGCCATCGCCTTGGCGGCCTGGCGGATCTGCTTCGAGTTGCCGTCGGTCGTCGGCTGGTATCCCGGCAGGTGCAGATCGGTCACCGGCTGGTAGTCGATCTCGGCGCGGCTGAGGTCCTGCGGGATGTCGACGACGACCGGCCCCGGCCGGCCGGAGCGCGCGATGTGGAAGGCCTCGTGGATCGCGCGCGGGATCTCCAGCGGCGAGCGGATCTGGAAGGAGTGCTTGACGACCGGCATCGTGATGCCGAGCGTGTCGGTCTCCTGGAAGCCGTCGGTGCCGATCAGGTCGGTGCGGACCTGACCGGTGATGAACACCGTCGGTACGGAGTCCATCATCGCGTCGACGATCGGCGTGACGACGTTGGTCGCGCCGGGGCCCGAGGTGGCGAACGCGACACCGACCTTGCCCGTGGCCTTGGCGTAGCCCTCGGCGGCGTGGCCGCCGCCGGCCTCGTGGCGCACGAGGACGTGGCGGATCCCCGCGTCGACGAAGGCGTCATAGGTGGGAAGGTTGGCTCCGCCGGGGAGGCCGAATACGACGTCGACACCCTCTGCCTTCAAGCACTCCATGATGGCGTCAACCGCGCGCATGTCACGACCTCCTCTCGGCGAAGACAGGCCGGCCCCGCTGGCCGGCGTGGAGCCTGCAGATTAGCGGGCGGCGGAGGCGCTGCTCTGCGGCTCGATCGCGGCCTCGGGGAACTCGAGCTCGGTTCCGCAGCGCACGCACAACGCGTCGTGCAGCTTGCAGATGCGCCCGCAGGTCGGACATTGGCGGTGCAGCTCGTCGCGCTCGGAGCGAAACACGATTGCCGTGATCAGCCCGATCAGCGGCACGACGGTGCCGATGATGAACCAGATGAAGAACGAGCTGCCCTTGATCTTGCCGACGATCCCGGTCGCGAGGCCGAAGCTCAGCGCGATGACGACGTAGGCGCCCCCGGCCATCGCGGGCGCCCGTTCAGAGGACCCGGATCGCCCAGATCACGGCGGCGATCGCGAGCACGACGACGATGACCGTCGCAAGCGCGCTGACGAGCCCGATGACGAACTTGAGCAGCAGCCAGCCGGCGATCAGCAGGACGACGAGCGCAAGCGCGCGCGTGCCGAGCGAGGCGCCGCTCGAGGGATTGGAGGTCGACATGCCTCAAGCGTAGCCGCCCGGGCAGGCGGGCGAGCGCGGGGTCGCGGTCAGCGCAGATGCGCGAAGCGATCGGAGCTTCAGCGCGTGCTGCTCGACGCCCTGTCGCACCCCAGAGCCGCCGCGCCCAGCGCCGGTCGCATCTCCTTGCGCATCCGCCGGCGCAGCCGCCAGCGGGCGCCGGCGAACGACAGGTTGGCGACCGTCGCAAAGCCCTGCTCGTCGCTGCGCAGGGCGAGCAGCAGGTGCGCGATGCGATCGCCCGACGGCAGCTCGCCGGCGCCCGGATGAGCCCCGTCGACCTTCACGCAGTAGCAGTAGGCGCGACCGCGACGGCCGTGCAGCAGCACCGCGCCGGCCTCGCCGACGAGCCACGCGCCCAAGCGGCCGCGCTCGAGCACGAGCCCGGTGCGCGCATGCAGCTCGCGCGCGTCGTGCCCGACGAGGTCGCCGAGCAGGCCGACCGAGCGCTGCTCGGGCCCCTCGGCCTTGCGGGGCCGCGGACGCAGCACGTTGGCGCCGCGCTGGGCGTAGAGCTCCGGGATCACCCACGCGTGGGCCAGGCAGGCGAGCGCCACCGGCAGCGCGAGCGGCTGCACCCACAAAAGCAGCGCGGCGGCAGCCGTGAACGGGAGGACGTGGAATGCGGCGCTGAGCGTCCAGAGGCGGCCCTGCCGGCGCAGGCGCGCGGCATCCACGCGCGGTCGCCAGGTGAGCGCCTCGGCCTCCGGCAGGACCTCGCCGACCGCCGCCATCGACGCGGGCGTCAGCCGCCGGCGATCGGCAGTCGCAGGATCACGAGGTCGGCGTTCACCGGCAGCTCGCGGACCTGCTCGGCGTGCCCGGGACCGGCGGCGACCATCGCGAGGTAGCCGCGGTCGAGCTCCTCGCGGAAGGCCCTGACCGCCGCCTCGACGGCGGCCGGATCGTCGGCCGTCCACTCGGCGACCGTCGAGTGACCGGTGTGATCCATGCGGATGAGCTTCGACACGCGTGCCTCCTTCGGGGGCGATGGGCGCAAGTGCAAGAAGATGGTACGCACGCAGCGGGGGCGGGAGGACCGCTGGCGCTAGCGGAGCGACCGCGGGCATCGGCAACCCAAGCTGGCGCAAATGCTTTCCGAGCGATATGACGCGTAGCTGATCTGGCGGCTCTGCGGGTATTGCGCTGGCGCCCGATGGACGAACAGCATCACTTCGGCGAACGCGAGCCCTTCTCGCTGGGACTCGAGCAGGAGCTGTTCGTCGTCGACCGCGCCGACGGACGGCTGCTCAACGCCGCCCCGGCCGTCGTCGAGCAGCTCGGCGAGCTCGAGCGGGGCAGCGTCAAGAACGAGCTTCACCAAAGTCAGGTCGAGCTCATCACCGGTGTCTGCTCGACGGTCGCCGAGGCCGTCGCCGAGCTGGGCGAGCTGCGCCGCGCGGTGCTGGCGACGGGCGTCGGCGTGATCGCGTCGGGCACCCACCCGACCGCCGGCGAGGGCGAGTCGGCGATCACCGAGCTGCCGCGCTATCAGCGCGTCCACCACCTGCTCGGCGACGCCGGCATCACGCCGGTGTCCGCGCTGCACGTCCACGTCGGGATGCCCGACCCTGGCACCGCGATCCGCGTCTTCAACGGGCTGCGCCGCTACCTGGCGCTGCTCGAGGCATTGGGCGCGAACTCCCCGTTTCGCCACGGCCGCGACACCTTGCTGGCGTCGTCGCGCGAGCTGACGCTGCGATCGTGGCCGCGCTCGGGGGTGCCGCGCGTGATGGCCGACCTCGAGGACTTCATCCGCTCGACGGAGGTGCTGTCGCGCGTCGCCGAGGTGCCGGACTACACGTTTCACTGGTGGAAGCTGCGACCGCATCCCCGCCTCGGCACCGTCGAGATCCGCGCCTTGGACACGCAGGTCTCGCCGCAGCACACGGCTGCCCTCGCAGCCTTGGTGCACGCCCTCGCGCGCCACGAGGCCGAGGCCGAGCCGGTCGAGGGGCCGCCCACGGAGATCCTCGACGAGGCGGCGTTCCGCGCTGGGCGCGCGGGCGTCGGCGCGACGCTGCCCGACGACGAGGGTTGCCTGCGGCCGGTCGCCGAGCTGCTGGAGCAGACCCTCGCGCGCGTGTCGCCGGCCGCGCGCGAGCTGCGCTGCGAGCGCGAGCTCGACCGGCTCGCCGCGCTGCTGCACGACGGGGGCGGAGCCGGCGTCCAGCGCGCCGCGTACGGCGACGGCGACTTCGCGGCGCTGCTCAAGGCGCTCGTCGCCCGCGGCTGCGACGTGCCCGAGCCGGCACGCTGGGCGGCGTGACGGCGGCCGCGGATCGCGGCAAGCGCTTCCAACGTCCTCGCGCTCAGTCGATCGCGAGGACGGCGACCGTCCCGTCGTCTTCGAGTGGTTCGCGCCAGCAATCGGTCACGCCCTGCAGCACCGCCATCGCGCTGGCGGCGGCGGTCGGGTTCTCGATGCCCGCCAGCGCGCGTCTGATGCCGTCGGTTCCGAAGGTTCCGCCGTCCTCGGTGCGCCGCCCGGTGATGCCGTCGGTGACCAGGATGACGCGCTGACCAGAGCGCAGCTCGCGCTGCGCGGCCGTGAACGTCGGCTCGTCGTCACCGACTCCGAGCGCGCGGTGTTCGGGGCTGTCCAGTTGCGTGAGGCTGCCGTCGGTGTCCGCGAGGTAGGCGGGCGGGTGGCCGCAGTTGACCCACGTCAGCGTTTGCGTGGCGGGGCGCCAACGCGCGACGAGCGCGCTGACGTAGAAGTCCGGGTTGCCCAGGCGCCGGACGGTGTCGTGCATCACGAGCAGCGCCTGCTCGAGGTCG
>JAHWJE010000047.1 GCA_019348575.1 Actinomycetota bacterium
GTCGGCTACCTGCTCATCACCGCGTCGGCGACGGTCGCGTTCCGGCTGCTCGAGCGCCGGTTCGCGATCCGCAGGTAGGCGCGCATGGGCTACCTCTTCGATCCGGACAACTGGGAATGGCTCATCACGGGCAACAACGCGCGCTTCATCCTCGAGGGCTTCGTCGTCAACCTCCAGCTCGCGCTGATCGCGATGGTCTTCGCGCTGGCCGTCGGCCTCGCGCTCGCGCTCGCGCGGATCTCGCGCTCGCCGGCGCTGCGCTTCGCCGCCGGCACGTGGATCGACGTCTGGCGCAACCTGCCGCTGATCTTCATCATCCTCTACCTCGCGCTCGCGCTGCCGGAATCGTGGCGCGATGCCTACGAGGACAACGCGCCGGAGCTGCTCCCCGACGTGCTGCAGACCGGCCGCGTCTTCGCCGCGCTGCTCGCGCTCGTGCTCTACAACTCCGCGGTGCTGGCCGAGATCATGCGCGCGGGCATCCAGTCGCTGGACCGCGGCCAGGGGGAGGCGGCGGCGGCGCTCGGGCTCAGCTACCGCCAGCGGATGCGCTACGTGATCCTGCCCCAGGGGCTGCGGCGGATGGTGCCGGCGACCGTGTCGCAGCTCATCACGCTCAACAAGGACACGACGCTCGTGAGCATCATCGCGATCCAGGAGGTCATGCGCCACGGGCGCATCGTCACCGGCTTCAACTTCTTCGGCGGCGTCCAGGCGCCCGTGCTGCAGGTCTTCATCTTCATCGGGCTGCTGTTCGTGGCCACGAACCTCGCGCTGTCGCGGCTGTCGCGGCGCCTGGAGATCCGCGAGCGGCGGCGCAGCGGCACGACCGTCAAGCCGATCAGCGGGCTCGAGGACCAGGTCGCGACGGTGCAGGCGCGGTAGCGCGTCAGCGCTCGAGGGCAGCGAGCCGTGAGCGGCCGCGGCGCCACTCCGACGCGACGAGGGCCACGAGCGCGGCCGCGACGGCGATCAGCGCCACGGTCGCGCCGGCTGAGCCGCTGCCGAACAGCGGCAGCGCCTGCTCGAGCGGGCCGAGCGGCGCGCGCGAGGTCGGGCCGACGATCGCACCGCCGTCGATCCGCAGCTCGGCGTACCACCAGGCGCTCGTCGCGAGCGTCAGCGCCGCGAGCAGGCCGCCCACGCGCGGCGCGTGGCGCAGCCCCCACCCGACGAGCGCCACCGCGAGCGGCAGTGCCGCGAGCAGGTAGCGGCCGGGGAAGAAGAAGCCGAACATCGTCGGCGCGACGAACGTCGCGACGAGCACCTGCGCGGCGCAGACGAGCGCGCACAGCGTGGCGGCGATCTCGACCGCGGCGCGCTCGGGCAGGACGCGCGCGATGTGGTCGCGATGCGAGCGCCAGAGCAGCCACAGCGCATAGAAGGCAAGCGCGAGCACGGGCGCCCAGCGCAGCAGCCCGTACGTCCGATCGAGCCACAGGCCGACGAGTCGCGGTGCGCGCTCGAGGTAGTCCGCCGCGTCGAGGTCGCCCCGCCGGTCGCCCGGCACCGCCGCCGAGGCCGGCGTGAACCCGCCGAACAGCAGGTCGTTGATCGTCACGAACATGACGCCGGAGAACAGCAGCACCTCGACCTCGACGAGCATCGCGAAGCCGCGCGCGCGGCGCCGCAGCCAGCGGAACATCGCCAGCGCGACGACGAGGCCGGCGACCGTGAACTGCAGCCCGAGCCAGGGCAGCACGCCGAGCGCGATCGACGCGCCGGTGACCCAGCGGATGCGCGGAAGCTCGCGCACCTTGAGCGCCAGCAGCGCGGCCGCGGCGAGCAGCGCGCCCGCGGCCAGCTCCGGCGACACGGCGGTCGCGGACGCGAGCACGGGCGGCGAGAGCCCGCAGGCCAGCGCCGCGCCGCCCGCCCACGGCCCTGGCACGACGCGCCGCGCGAGCAGCGCGGCGAGCACGAACGCGAGCGCCGCGATCGCGGCCAGCAGCAGCTGCACGGCGAGCGGGCCGCCGACCGCGTAGGCGGGCGCGATCAGCAGCGCGAAGCCCGCGCCGTGCGGCTCGTTGGCCTGCCCGTTCGTCAGCCGGCCGCGGCGCTCGAGGACGTACGGGTACCAGTCGCGGTAGGCGCGCGTGGCGTACTCGTCGCGCAGGTCGAGGTCGCGATCGCTGACGATCGACTCGGCGGTCAGCAGGTAGTGCGGCTCGTCACCGCCGAACTGCGACTCGCCGAATGCGGGCAGCCCGAGCGTCGCGGCGTATGCCGCGTACAGGACGAGCCAGAGCGCGACCGCGCGACGCACGAGGCCGCAGTTAATACGAGCGGCGCCCGGCGGCGTCGAGCTTCAGCGGGCCGTCGATCGGGCGCACCTGCGGCGGCCCGTCGCGCGGCTCGAAGCGGGCGCCCTGCTCCCGCTTGCCCTCGTAGCGCCAGCGGCGCCCGATGCGGTCGACGCCGAGCGGGTACAGCGTCACGCTTCCGTCGGCGGCGAAGCGGATCCGCACGAGGTTCTTGTAGTCGGCGATCGACTGCGCGGTGAAGACCTGGTTGGCGGCCTCTTGCGCCTTGGGCCCGCGGATCCTGTGGATCGCGAGGAGCACGACGGCGAAGACGGTCGAGCCGACCGCAAAGCCCGCCGCGAACAGCATCACGCCGCTCAGCAGCCAGGCGACGAGCGCCACGTCGTCGGGCGCGATCGACGCCGCGAGGTATACGAGCGCGGCGGCCAGCAACAGATGGATCAGCGTATGCGCGAGGGCCACGAGCACCCGCGCGAACTGCGTCGCTCCGCGCCTGCCCGTCTTCGTCTCCAGGGCGTCGGGGGTGATGTCGGTCGCGGCGAAGACGCCGCCCCACAGCAGCAGCGCGAGAACGACGATCAGCCCGCCGGCCGCCTTGGAGACAAACCCGCCGAAGCCGTCGACGCCGTCCAGCAGCGCGCCCCCGCCGGCGTTCAGCGCGCCGAGCATCGCCAGCCCCAGCAGGACGTAGACCGCGCCCAGCAGCGCCGCGAACGACGGGTTGAGCCGCGCGAGCTTGAGCACGCCGTTCGACAGCCGGCGCGAGACCTGCTCGCGCGGATAGATCTCCGCGCGCTCGTAGGGAACCGACGTGTCGTGGTCCAGCGAGCGCAGGTCGAGCGTCTGCCTGAGGGTGTGCGTCGGCGACAGGTAGGCGCCGCCGCCGCCGGCCGTGATCCGCGTCGGCGCAGTGTCGTCGCCGAGCGGCTCGTAGCGCGCGTAGTGGTGGCGGTCGCCCGTCAGCACGAGGGCGAGCTTCGCGCCCTTGGCGCGCACGACGCGCTCCTCGAAGTAGGACAGGTAGCGCCACGACGACGGCTCGGTGCGCTCGGGGACGGCCTTCACCCAGGCCGGCTTGGCCGTCATCAGGATCACCTTGTCGCCGGCCCCGACCTTCTGACCCAGGAAGTAGTCCAGCTGCACGTCGTCGATGTACGTGTCGAGCTGGATGTCGATCGCCCAGATCCACCAGTCGTTGGGCAGGCTGATCGCGAAGTAGCTGCGCCGCTGGCGCGTACGCCAGTCGCCGACGCGCCCCTCGCGCGCGCAGAACACGCGCAGGAAGCTTGCGAGGCCGTCGTACCAGTCGTGGTTTCCGGGCAGCGCGAACATGTCGGGCTTGTCGGGATGCTCGGACCTCGGCAGCGCCGACGCGAACGGCCCGATGAAGCGGTCCTCGTACTGCTCCGGCGTCGCCGACGGATAGACCTCGTCGCCGCCGAGCAGCAGGATCCTGCCGCGCGGCAGCGTCTCGCCGCCGGCCTCCAGCGCGGGCCGGGTGAGCAGCCAGGCCATCGTGTACGTCGCCTCCCAGCCGTCGCCGGTGTCCGAGAGGTAGTCGACCCACAGGTCGCCGGTCGCATCCGAGTAGTCCAGGGCTTCCTGCGGCTCGCGCTGAAGCTCGCGCTTGTCGGCGAACTTGCCGAACGCGCCCGAGACGATCACCTCCACGCCGGAGCGGGCGAGCAGCCCGGGGCTCATCCAGCGCACCTCGGGCTGGCGCACGAAGCCCAGCTCGTCGCGCTCGCGGCGCAGGTCGGCGGCGCTACGGCTGCGCAGCTTGTCCTTCAGCACGGGCGCACGCTAGTGCGCCCGCGCGTCGAAGGGAAGCCGGCCCGCGGCTGTGTGCACGTTCGGGCGACGGAAAGACCTGCTCGCGACGTCCTGTGAGGGACGAGAGCGCGGCTACCGCGCCAGCGACCGCGCGAGCTCGACGAGCAGCCGCACGCCCCAGCCCGAGCCGCCCTTCGGCGCGTACGGCTTGCCCGCGCCCCAGGCGGTGCCCGCGATGTCGAGGTGCGCCCACGGCAGGTCCGCCGTGAAGCGCTGCAGGAACTGCGCAGCCACGATCGAGCCGGCTTTGCGCGTCTCGTTGACGTTCATCACGTCGGCGGTCTCGCTGTCGAGCGCCTTGGCGTAGTCGTCGTGCAACGGCATCCGCCAGACGATCTCGCCCGTCGCCGACGCGGCGGCCTCGACCTGCCCGGCCCACGCGTCGTCGCTCGCGAAGAGACCCGCGTGCGTGTGGCCGAGCGCCGTGATGATCGACCCGGTCAGCGTCGCGACGTCGACGAGCCGCTCGGCGCCCTGGTTGACCGCATGCGTGATGCAGTCGGCCAGCACGAGCCGCCCCTCGGCGTCGGTGTTGATCACCTCGATCGTCGTGCCGTCGGCCGCAGTCACGACGTCGCCGGGCTTGATCGCGTTGCCCGCCGGCATGTTCTCGGTGGCGCCGACGACCGCGACGACGCGGACCGCAAGCTTCAGCTCGGCGATCGCCTCGATCGCGCCCAGCACGGCCGCCCCGCCGGACATGTCGAACTTCATCTCGAACATCTTGTTCGCCGGCTTGATCGAGATCCCGCCGGTGTCGAACGTGACCGCCTTGCCGACGAGACCGAGCACGGGGCCGCTCGCGTCGGCCCCCTCGTAGCGCAGGGTGATCAGCGCCGGCTCCTCGTCTGACCCGCGTGCGACCGCGGCGAACGAGCCCATCCCCAGCCGCTGCAGGCCCTCGCGGCCCTCGACCTCGACCGTCACGCCGTCGAGCTCGGCGAGCACGCGCGCGGCATCGGCGAGGTGGCGGGGCGCCATCTCGTTGGAGGGCGTGTTCTGCAGGTTGCGCGCGGCGTTGACCGCGCGGGCGACGATCTCCGCCTCGGCGACGACGTCGGCGAGATCGTCGTGGGCGCTGATCACCAGCGCCTGCAGCGTCTTGTCATCCTCGGGGGGCTTGCTCTTGAAGCGCGCGAAGCGATAGCCGCTGAGCAGCGTCGCCTCGACGATCGCCGTCGCGATCTCGGGGCCGACCTTGTGCGGCACCTCCCAGCACAGCCGCCGCGCGCCGAGCTCGAGCGCGCGCCCGTGCGCCGCCGCGGCGGCGACCCGCACGCGCTCGCCGTCGAGCTCGTCGCGCTTGCCGAGCCCGACGAGCACCCAGCGCCTGCCGCCGGCGTGGGCGACGGCGAGGTGGCGGTGCTTGGCCTTGGCCTCGCCCGCCGCGACGAGCTCGTTGAGGACGCCGTCGACGTCGTGGTGGACCTTCTCGCCCTCGAGCACGCCGATGACGACGGTGTCGGCGTCGACGTCCTGTGGCAATGCGGTGCTGCTTTCGACGATCACAGCGCGTGAATCTACCCGCCGCCCGCCGCCCGCCGCCCGCTCGCCGGCGCTGCGGTCGCGGCCCGCCGCGGCTGCCCCCGATTAGACTGCGCGCACTCCCGCGTTCGCCCGATCCAGAGAGAGCTCGCCCATGCCCAAGACCGTCATCCTCGGCTCCGCCCGAACCCCGATCGGGAAGATGGGCGGCGCGCTGTCGCCGCTCGACGCGACAGAGCTCGGCGCGATCGCGATCAGGGCGGCGCTGGAGCGCGCGAACGTGGACGGCGGCGAGGTGCAGCACGTGATCATGGGCCAGGTGCTGCAGGCCGGCCAGGGCCAGATCCCTTCGCGCCAGGCGCAGGTCAAGGCGGGGATCCCGAAGGAGGTCTCCTCCGAGACGATCAACAAGGTCTGCGCCTCGAGCGTGCGCGCGGTCGGTCTGCTCGACGCCCAGATCCGCGCGGGCGACGTCGAGATCGCCGTCGGCGGCGGCATGGAGTCGATGTCGAACGCGCCCTACCTGCTGCCCAACGCGCGCTTCGGCTTTCGGATGGGCGACGCCAAGGCACTCGACGCGATGGTCCACGACGGGCTGACGAACCCCTTCAGCGGGCGCCAGATGTTCGACGAGGCGACCGAGGTCGGCGACGAGCTCGAGATCTCCCGCCCCGACCTCGATCGCTGGGCGCTGCGCAGCCACGAGCGCGCGATCGAGGCGACCGACTCCGGGCGGCTGCCCGAGGAGATCGTGCCCGTGACCGTCAAGGGCCGCAAGGCCGACACCGTCGTCGAGGTCGACGAGGCGCCGCGCCGCGGCAGCACGCTCGAGACGCTCGCCAGGCTGCCCGGCCTCGTCAGCAAGGAGGGCTCGCACACGGCCGGCAACTCGCCGGGCGTCAACGACGGCGCCGGCGCGATCGTCGTCGCATCCGACGCTTGGGCGCGGCGCAACGGCCGCGAGGTGCTCGCGACGATCGTGGCCCAGGCGCAGACGGCCGAGGACTTCGCCTACCTCGCGCGCACGCCCGCCGCGGCGGCGAGGATGGCGCTCGAGAAGGCCGGCCTGAGCGCCGAGGACATCGACCTGTGGGAGATCAACGAGGCGTTCGCGTCGGTGAGCCTGAACTCGATGCGGATGCTCGGCATCGACGAGGACAGGGTCAACGTCAACGGCGGCGCGATCGCGCTCGGCCATCCGATCGGCGCATCCGGGGCGCGCATCATCGGCACGCTCGTGCACGAGCTGCGCCTGCGCGGCGGCGGGCTGGGCTGCGCTGCGATCTGCTCGGGCGGCGGGCAGGGCGACGCGATCATCCTGAAGGTCTGAGGGCGCTGGGCGCGCCGCTGCAGGGCAGCGCGGGCGGGCGGTCGGGCGGGGACGACGGCGGCGGGCCGGGCGGGGCGCCATCGGCGGCGTTCTTCGACCTCGACCGGACGCTGATGGCGGGGTCGTCGGGCTGGTACTTCGTCCGCGCCGCATACGAGCAGGGGATGATCGACCGCCGTCGCCTCGCCGGCGACCTGCTCGACGCCGTGCGGTTTCGGCTGTGGGGCTCGACCGACGCCGGCACCGCCAAGGTCCGCGCGCGCATCGGGACCTATCTGACGGGCGTCAGGGAGCGCGACCTGCGGCGGATGGCGCCGCGCGTCCTGTCGGGCGTGCTGCCGCGCCTGTACCCGCAGATGCTCGCGGTCGCCTACGCCCATCAGGACGCCGGCCGGCCGATCTACATCTGCACCGCGGCGTCGCAGGAGATGGCGCGCCTGCTGTCGCTCGTGCTGAGCTTCGACGGCGGGATCGGCTCGCGCTCCGAGGTGCTCGACGGGGTCTACACCGGCCGCGAGGGCGGGTTGTTCACCTACCGCGAGGGCAAGGCGCAGGCGATCCGCGAGCTGGCCGAGCGCGAGGGCTTCGACCTCGCGACGAGCTACGCGTACTCCGACTCGGAGTCCGACCTGCCGATGCTGCGCGCGGTCGGCCATCCGGTCGCGGTCAACCCCGACAGCAGACTGGCGCGGATCGCGGTCGCCGAGGGCTGGGAGGTGCTGCGCTTCGACCGCCTGCACCGGCGCCTGAAGATCGCGGCGGCGGCGATCGCAGCGAGATCGTCGGCAGCGGCGAGGTCGCGACGATCACCCGCGATCGTCGTGCGTTCGACCCACGCGCGCGCTGCGGCGAGATCCCGGCCAGGCGCAGCAGCGGCAGGTAGCGGGAGTCGAACACGAAGTCGAAGGTCTCGGCCATGCACCCAGTCTGACCGCTGTCGCCGACTCGGACACGCCCGTCGGTGCCGGCGGCTCGTGTCGGCGCTAGTACGGCGTGGCGACCGTCCTGTCACCCCATGCGCTGTTGCCCTGGCTGTTGTGGAACGACACGCGGAACCGGTAGGTGCGGCCCCCGTCGAGGTTGCCCACGGTGGCAGTGCGATCCTTGGCGTTGAACCTGCGGTAGTACGGGCGGCCGTACGAGCCCATGCTCGGGCGATACGGCTCGATCGACACCGTGACGCGGTTGATCCGCCGCGACGGAGCCGCCCACGTGAGCTTGACGCTGTTGTTGCCGCGAGCCGTCTTGGTCCAGGCAGGCCGCTGGGCGGTTGCCGGGACCGTCGGGATACAGCCCGAGTGCGTGGCGGGTACCACCCCGTCCTGGTTTCGGTACGGCACGTGGTTCCACGTGCCGTA
>JAHWJE010000048.1 GCA_019348575.1 Actinomycetota bacterium
CCGGGGCCCGGCGGGCGCGCGCCAGGACGCTCAAGTGCGCCTCGCTCGCCGCCGATACGAGCAGGACGGGACGCTCCTCGTCCCCCTCTCAGCCGCCAGGAAGCAACCCCCCGATGCGACGACTCCTTCACATGCTCACGACCGCCACCGTCGCGATCGGCGCCGCCGCCGGCCTCGCCGCGAGCGCCGAGGCGGCCCGCAAGGCACCCTGCGTCCCCGGTACGGGCAGCCCCACGTGCACGATCTGGACGGCGAAGGTCACGTTCGTCGCCGACGGCGACACGATCGAGGTCGACATCGACGGCGATCGCACGTCGCGGCGCGCCCGCGTGCGGATCACGGGAATACAGGCGATGGAGCTGACGCGCTACAGCTCCAAGCCGAGCAGGCGCAGGGGCGAGTGCCACGCCCGTGAGGCGACCGCGCGGCTCGAGCGGCTCATCAAGCGCGGGCGCGGGAAGGTCCGGCTCGCCGCCCAGAAGCGCCGCAGCCGCACCGGCAGCCGGATCCGGCGGGCCGTCGCCGTCAAGATCGACGGTCGCTGGGTCGACGTCGGAGAGGTGCTCGTCCGCGAGGGCCATGCGCTCTGGCTGCCCAACTCCGACGAGTACGCCTGGAACCGCCGCTACTCCGAGCTGGCCGAGCGCGCGGCGGCCAGCGGCAGCCGCCTCTGGGACCGCGACGCCTGCGGCGGCGCGGCCGCGAGCGAGCCCCAGCTGCGGCTGTGGGCCAAGTGGGACGCCGACGGCGTCGACGGCGACAACGTCAACGGCGAGTGGGCGAAGATCAAGAACCTCGATCCGTCGCGCGAGGTCTCGCTCGCGGGATGGTGGTTCCGCGACTCGCACCACCGCCGCTACACCTTCCCGGCCTGGGCGAAGATCCCCGCCGGCGCCACGATCACCGTGCGCGTCGGACGCGGCGCGAGCGCCGGGGACACCTTCTTCTGGGGCCTGCGCAAGCCCGTCTTCGAGAACGCCAGCGACGACGGGCGCTCGATGGGCGACGGCGCGTACCTGTTCGACCGGCAGGGCGACATGCGCGCCTCGATGATGTACCCGTGCCGCGTCGGCTGCGCCGACCCGCTGCGCGACGCGCTCGTCGTCACGGCGCAGGCCCGCGGGCGCGAGCTCGTGACGATCAAGAACGTCAGCGGCTCCGCGGTCGACCTCGAGGGCTACCAGCTCGAGAACAGCCCCTTCTTCTATGACTTCGGCCCCAGGACGATCCTCGCCCCCGGCGCGACGCTCGTCCTCGACGTGGGCGGGTCGCCCGTGCAGGACACGCTCGGGCTCAAGCACTGGGCGCGGATCGGCAACATCCTCAACGACGACAGCGACGTGGTGGCGCTGCGCAACTTCGCCGGCACCGTGCTGGCGTGCGACGCCTGGGGGGCGGCGGCCTGCTGAGCGCCGCCGCGCGGGCCGTCAGGGCGCCGTGCCCGCGCTCCTGCGCAGGGCCGAGGCGCGGACCATCACGCAGTCGTACTCCAGCACGCGCGCCGTCCGGCTCTGGCGGCTGAGGGGGTACAGGCCGGCGACCTCGAAGCCCGCGGCCTCGTAGACCTCGAGCGACTCGCACATCCGCGGCGAGCCCTCGTAGATGCGCATCAGCGCGACCTCGGACTGCATGCCGACGAGCTCGGCGGCGCGGTCGCCGAGCCCGCTGAACACGTCGAGGTCGTAGCCCTGCGTGTCGAGCTTCAGGTACACCCGCGGCTCGGGCAGGCGGGCGACGAGATCGTCGAGCAGCGCGTCGAGGCGGCGCACCTGCACGGTCACCTGCTCGGCCTCCTGCAGCCGCGGGTAGCGCCCGGCGCCGAACTCGGTCGCCGGCAGCAGCGAGCTGAGGGTCCCGGGAACGACGTTCATCGCGATCTCCCCGTCCTCGCGCCCGAGCGCGAGCTGGTGCACCTCCCAGCCCGGGTCGTGGGCGGAGGCCCGCTGCAGGCGCTCGAAGGCGTGCCGCACCGGCTCGAAGGAGACGATCTGCCCGCGGTAGCCGGCCTCGCGCAGCCGCTCGGCGTACTGCCCCCGGTGCGCGCCCACGTCGATCACGCAGTTGACCCGGTACATCTGCAGCAGCCCGCCGATCTGCACGCCCGAGAGGTACTCGAAGAACTCCTTCTCGAGCTTCATCCACCGCCGGCCGCCGCCGACGGGCCGCGCGACGAGGACGGCGCCGGGGCCCATGCTCGTGACCTCGAAGCCGAGCCGCGGCAGGACGGCGTATCCTGCTCGCGTGACGAGCCCGCGCAGCGAGCGGCGCTGACGCTCGAAGGGCAAGGTCCGCCGCGTGCCGCTGGGGGTCTGGACCTCGGCCGTCATCGCGCTCTGGGAGACTTTCGCAGGTCGCGCGCGCAGACGGCGGCCGATCGCTACTCGAACGGAGGCAGGGTCTGGAACGCGGCAGCGCAAAGTCGCGCAAGCCATACGTACCGAGAGTGCGCGAGGACGCGATCGTCGCGTTCCGCGAGCGCTACCCCGATCTGCGCCTGCCCCCGGTCGTCGTGGTCGTGGCGGCATACGACGAGGAGCCGTGCCTCGGCGGCGTGCTCGAGCGCATCCCGCGCGATGCGCTCGGGCTGGCGATCGACACCGTCGTCGTCGACGACGGCAGCGGCGACGCGACGAGCGCGGTCGGGCTGGCATACGGCGTTCACGTCGCGCGGCTGGAGCGCAACTGCGGCCATGGCGTCGCGCTGCGCGTGGGCTACCAGCTCGCGCGCGAGCACGGCGCCCAGTACATCGTGACCGTCGACGCCGACGGCCAGTGGGACCCGGCCGAGATCCCCGGCGTGCTGCAGCCACTCGTCGACGGCGAGGCGGACTTCGTCATCGGCTCGCGGGTGCTCGGGCGGGCCGAGACCGACGACTCGCTGCGCCAGGCCGGCGTGCACGTCTTCGCGCGGCTCGTGCGCCTGCTCACCGGCGTCCACGTCACGGACACGTCGAGTGGCTTTCGCGCGATGCGCGCCGAGATCACGGCGGTCGTGCGCCAGGAGCAGGTCCAGTACCAGACCTCCGAGCTGCTGATCGGCGCGATCTACAACGGCTACCGGATCGCCGAGCGCCCGATCGTCATGCACAAGCGCACGGCCGGCGAGAGCAAGAAGGGCAGCAACGCGCTCTACGGGTTTCGCTATGCGCGCGTCATCCTCGCGACGTGGTGGCGCGAGCGCCGGGCATTGAGGGCAACGGCGACGGCCGGGAGCGCCGGTTGAGCCCGTCGCAGCCGCCGGACCCCGCGCTCGAGGGCGTCGCGGCGGTCGATCACCGAGCAGCCGGGGCGACGGTCGCGGGGCGCGACCGCCTCGCGCCGCTTCGACGCGTGCTCGCGCGCTCGCTGCCCACCCTGCGCGTCCTCGGGTTCCTCGCCTCGCTGGTGATCGTGCTGCTGGTCGCGGTGCGCGCCGTGCGCGACGTCGACCTCGGCGAGCTGGCCTGGTGGCCGCTGGCGCCGGCATTCGCCGCCGTCGTGCTCTGGTGGCTGCTGCTCGCGCGCGGCTGGGCGCTGCTGTCGACGGGCCGGCCCGGGCGGGCCGACGTCAGCACGTGGTGTCGGACGCAGTCGCTGCGCTATCTGCCGGGCGGCATCTGGGCGCCGGTGTCGCGCGTCGCGATCGTCCGCGGCAGCTGGCTCGACAGGCTCTCGACCGTCGGCGCCGAGAACGTCATCGCGCTGTGCGCGGCGCTCGCGGTCGGGGGGCTCGCGCTCGGGCTCTCGGGCGAGCCCGCGTGGCTGGCGCTCGTGCTCGTGATCGCCGCGCCGGCGCTCGCCTCGCGGTACCTGGCGGGCAGGACGCGCATCGACCCGGCGCGCACGCTGCCGGCCACGGGCAACTACCTGCTCGGGTTCCTCGCCTACGCGCTGGCCGCCGTCCTCGTGCAGATCGCCGTCTCCGGCGTGCACGACCCGCTGGCCGTCGCCGGCGCGGCCGCGCTCGCATGGGGCGCCGGGCTCGTCGTCGTGATCGCCCCCGGCGGCGTCGGCGTGCGCGAGGTCGTCTACGTGGCGCTGCTGTCGCCCGCGCTGCCGACGGCCGAGCTGGCCGCGGCGGCCGTCGCGTTGCGCGTCGTCACCGTGATCGCCGAGCTCGTCGTCCTGCTCGCCGCCGGTCGCCCGACGCCGCGCACGCCGCAGTCCGGCGCGCAGGGGAGCGCGTGACGGACGCGACGGACCGCGCACGGGGGCGCGCGCCGCGGCGCGTGACCGGGGTGCGACGCGTGGCGGCCCGCGCCCTGCCGGCGCTCGCGACGTTCGCGCGCCGCCACTGGCTGTTCGCGCTGCTGCTGGCGGCCGGCGGCGCGCTGCGCGTCGTGACCTTCTTCGCCTACCGGCCGGCGCTCATCTACTACGACTCGACGCCCTATCTGGAGAACGCCGAGCAGCTCGAGCCCTATCCGGTGCGCCCGATCGGCTATCCGCTGTTCCTGCGGCTGCTGCCGCTCGAGAACGAGCTGGCGGTCGTGCCGTTCGTCCAGCACCTGTTCGGCCTGCTGATCGCCGTCGTGCTCTACACGCTGCTCGCCCGGCTCGGCGTCCGGCGCTGGCTGGCGGCGCTGGCGACCGCCCCGGTGCTGCTCGACGGCTACCAGCTCAACATCGAGCAGTACATCCTGTCGGAGGCGCTCTTCGACCTGCTCCTCGTCGGGGCGATCGCCCTGCTGCTGTGGCAGCCCCGGCCCGGGCTCGTGCCCGCCGCGGCCGCGGGCCTGGCGCTGTCGGCGGCGGTGCTCGTGCGTGCGGGCGCCCTGTTCGTCATCGTGCCGGCGGTCCTCGCGGTCCTGTTCCTGCGCGCGCGGCCGTCGCGCGCGGTCGCCCTGATCGGCCTCTTCGCGCTGCCCCTGGCCGCCTACGCGGTGTGGTTTCACTCCTTCCACGGCACCTACGGGATCACCGGGTACGGCGGGCGCTTCCTCTACGCCCGCGTGGCGCCGTTCGCCGACTGCAGCAAGTTCGAGGTGCCGCGCCACGAGCGCGTGCTGTGCCCGCGCCAGCCGGTCGGACGACGGCCGACGATCGAGCAGTTCATGTGGTCGCGGGAGCTGTCGCCGGTCTACCGCATGAAGCCGCCTGCGGGCAAGACGCGCTCGCAGGTGGCCGGTGCCTTCGCCAAGCGCGTGATCCTGCATCAACCGCTCGAGTACGGACAACGCGTGGCGTCGGACTTCGCGCACGCGTTCGCCCCGACGCACAGCAGGCGCGCGCAGGACCTGCCGGTCGCGCGCTGGCAGTTCCAGCTGCACTATCCGACCTTCCGGGCCAACACCCACGAGGTCATCCGCGCGCACGGCGACGAGCGCGGGCAGGTGCAGCCGCGGCTCGCCCGGTTCCTGCGCGACTACCAGCGCTACGGCTACACCCCGGGGCCGCTGCTCGCCGCCGCCCTGCTCGCCGCGCTGGCCGCGGCGCTCGGCCTCGGCCGCGCGCGCCGCTCCGGGCTGCGCTCGGCGAGCTTCCTGTTTGCGGCGGTCGCGGTCGCGGTCCTGCTGCCGACGGTCGCCGTCAACCAGTTCACCTGGCGATATCAGCTTCCCCTGCTCGTCCTGCTGCCCGCCGCCGGGGCGCTCGGCGTCACGGCCCTGACCAGGAGAACGCCGGCGGATCGCAGCGACGGCGCCGCACCGCCGGCCGGCGACGGGCCGGCACGAGCCGACCGGCGAACGCAGGTCGAGCGTGCCGCCGTCGCGAACCCCGTGCATCGCTGACGCGCGACTTGTGCTCCTCGCGCCGGTGCTCGCCGGATGGCGACGGACCGCCGTCGGGCACACCAGCTATCCTGCGAGCGTCGGCCGGTGGGACACGCCCGCGGCCTTCCTAACGCGATCTGAGCAATAGGAGGACGTCGTGCGCGTCTTGATCCTCGGTGGGGACGGATTCTGCGGTTGGCCCACCTCGCTAGAGCTGTCCGAGCGCGGGCACGACGTCATGATCGTCGACAACTTCGCGCGCCGAAACGCCGACGTCGAGCTCGAGGTCGCGTCGCTGACGCCGATCGCGCCACTCGGCAAGCGGCTGGCCGCGTGGCGCGAGCTGACCGGGCGCGAGATCGGCTTCCGGCGGCTGAACGTGGCCGAGGACTTCGAGGAGCTCGTCGAGCTGCTGGCCGCGTTCCGGCCCGACGGGATCGTGCACTTCGCCGAGCAGCGCGCCGCGCCGTACTCGATGAAGAGCGCCTGGCACAAGCGCTACACCGTCAACAACAACCTCAACGCGACGCACAACCTGCTGGCCGCGATCGTCGAGTCCGGCGTCGACGCGCAGGTCGTGCACCTCGGGACGATGGGCGTCTACGGCTACGGTGCGGCGGGCGTGAAGATCCCCGAAGGCTACCTCAACGTGAAGATGGAGGCCGAGGACGGCAGCCAGGTCGAGCAGGAGATCCTGTTCCCCGCCAACCCCGGCAGCGTCTACCACATGACAAAGACGCAGGACCAGTTGCTGTTCGCGTTCTACAACAAGAACGACGAGGTCCGCGTCACCGACCTGCACCAGGGCATCGTCTGGGGCACGCAGACGACGCAGACGCGGCGAGACGGCCGCCTGGTCAACCGCTTCGACTACGACGGCGACTACGGGACCGTCCTCAACCGCTTCCTCATGCAGGCGGCGATCGGCTACCCGCTCACCGTGCACGGCACCGGCGGCCAGACGCGGGCGTTCATCCATATCCAGGACACCGTCCGCTGCGTGGCGCTCGCGATCGAGAACCCGCCTCCGCGCGGCGAGCGGGTGCGCATCTTCAACCAGATGACCGAGACGCATCGCGTGATCGACCTCGCCGAGATCGTCGCGCGCCTGACGGGGGCGGAGATCGACCTGCTCGAGAACCCGCGCAAGGAGGCCAGCGAGAACGACCTGGAGGTCGAGAATCGCCAGCTGCTGGACCTCGGGCTCGATCCCATCACGCTTGAGGACGGGCTGCTGCGAGAGGTGACGGAGATCGCCCAGCGCTACGCGCACCGCTGCGAGCGCGACAAGATCCCCTGCCGCTCGGTGTGGCGCCGGCGCCGCCTGGACGCTCACGCCGACGACCTGCTCGCGCGGCTGCCCGAGCCCGGGCTGCTCTCGGGCCTGCCCGAGCCGGGGCTCGTCGAGGCCGTCGACCTCGGCGCTGAGCACGACCCCTCGCGGCTGCCGCTCACCGTCCAAGAACCGTCGTAGCTTCCTCCCAGCAACACCTTCGCCCCGCCGAGCCCGCGGCGCCCGCGTTCGCCGACGACTCCACGGCTGAGCGCAAGCGGTCCGGCGCTGTTCGGCGACGGCTTCGGAGCGTCGCGTCTCCGGTGCACCTGGGGCTCGCGGTCGTGCTCGTCGGCGGTCTCGCCCTGCGCCTGTACGGAATCCGCCACGGGCTTCCCTACATCTACCACCCCGACGAGGCGTTCCACTTCACGAGCCGCGCCGTCGCGATGTTCGCCGACGGCATGAACCCGCACTACTTCCAGAACCCCTCCGCCTTCACGTATCTCGTCCACCTCGCCCTTCGCGTGCAGTACGGGGGCGGGTGGCCGCTGGGCGACTTCGGCCATCTGCTGCGCCAGTACGCGGCCGATCCCTCGGAGGTCTACGAGGCCGCGCGCCAGCTCGCCGCGCTGCTGTGCATGCTCGGCGTCGCAGCGGTCTACGCCGTCGGGCGCCGGCTGTGGGGAGCGATGGAAGGACTGGCCGCGGCGGCGGTGCTCGCGTTCGCGTTCCTCCCCGTGGCCTACTCGCGCTACGCGGTCACCGACGTCGGCGTGCTGCTGCCGGTCGCGGTTGCGATCTACGCCACCGTCAGGGCGCACGAGGACGGGCGCGCGCGCTTCTTCTTGCTGGCGGGCGCCGCGGCCGGCCTCGCCGTCGGCTTCAAGTACACCGTGGGGCTGGTGATCGTGCCACTGCTGGTCGCGGCCGCCCTGCGCGCGCGCAGCGACCGGGCGGCGATCGGCGCCGCCGCCGGCGCGCTGGTCGTGGCCGGCCTCACGTTCCTCGTGACGACGCCGTACTTCCTCCCCGACCTCGACGAGGCGGTGATGCAGCTGCGATCGCAGAGCTATGCCGCCGCCGAGCCGAAGCTCGGCCAGCAGGCCGTCGACGGTCACTGGTTCTACATCCGCAGCCTGACGTGGGGGCTGGGGTGGGGCGCGGCGATCGCTGCGCTCGCCGGCGCGGTCCTGGAGTTTCGCCGCAATCGCACGCGGCTGCTGCTGCTCGCGCTCTTTCCCC
>JAHWJE010000049.1 GCA_019348575.1 Actinomycetota bacterium
TGCTGGCCGGCTGGGACGTGCGCACGTCGCTGCGCGTCGGGCGCACCGACCGGCTCACGTGGGAGCTCGGCAAGCCGTCGCTGGAGCGACACGGCGTCGCGCTCGTCGCGGCCACGCTGCCGGCGCGATCCTAGGAGCGCACCGCCGGCACGGAGCGCCGCCATGACAAGGTCGTGATCGTGCCGTGCCTACGACGCGAGCTGGTCGATCCGGCACTCGGCCGGACGCTTGTCGTCGCGCCAGCGCACGACCTTCGTGCCGTGGCGGATGCGGCCGTCGGAGACATGGTCGAAGGTCACCTCGACGACGAGCTCGGGGCGCAGCGCGACCCACTCGAGATCGCGGCCGTGCGTCCAGCGGGAGGGTTCGCCGCTGCCGCGCTCGCCGGTCTCGTATGGCCGCAGCTCCTCGACGAGCTCGCGCTTGCGCTTTGCCGTGAAGCCGCTCGAGTGACCGACCTCGTGCAGGCGCCCCTCGTCGTCGTAGAGGCCGAGGATGATCGCGCCGACGGTGTTCTCGGCCTTGCCCGGGCGCCAGCCCATCACGACGGCGTCGATCGTGCGGACGCGCTTGACCTTCACCATCCCCTTGCGCTCGCCGGGCAGGTACGGCGCCGCGAGCTCCTTTGCGATCACGCCCTCCTCGTCGCGCAGCCACCGGCGCGCCCCCTCGACGCTGCGCTGGACGGGCGTCAGCTCGAGCCCGTCGATCGTCTCGAGCACCGCCCGGCGCTCCTCGTAGGGCCGCTCGAGCAGGACGTCGGCGCCGAGCGCGAGCACGTCGAAGGCGACGAAGCGCGCCGGCGTCTCCTCGGCCAGTCGCGCGATGCGCGAGGCGGCGGGGTGGATGCGCTGGCCGAGCGTGTCGAACGACGCCGCGACGAGCTCGCCGTCGATGACGTAGCGCCCCGCGGGGAAGCCGACCTCCGGGAAGTAGCGCGACAGCGACTTGCCGTTGCGCGACTGCAGGTACGCCTCGTCGCCGTCGACGAACGCGATCGCGCGAAAGCCGTCCCACTTGGGCTCGTAGGCCCAGCCCTCGCCGTCGGGCAGGTTCGCGCGCGGTCGCGCGAGCTGGGGCAGGACCGGCGGGGAGAGGGGCAGGCTCACGCCAGAAAGCTACCTCAGCGATTCGGGTGCGAGTGCGACCGGGGTGGGCGCGAGCGCCTGCGCCCCGCGCAGCTGCAGTGCGACGACCGCGGCGAGCACGAGCGCTCCGCCGAGCCCCTGCAGCGGAGCGAGCGCCTCGCCGTAGAGCGCCACCGCGAGCGCGACCGTCACGACCGGCTCGAAGGTCGACACGATCGACGCCGTCGCCGCGCCGACGCGCTCCATCCCCAGCATGAACGTCACGATCGGCAGCACGGTCGAGAGCGTCGCGATCGCGACGATCCACAGCCAGCCGTCCGCCGTGAACCGCAGGCCGGCGCCGATCGCGCCGGCCAGCAGGAACGTCGCCGCCGCGCCCGTCGCGACGAGCGCCGCCAGCAGGATCGGGTCGATCCGCCGCACGACGCTCTCGGCGACGAGGATGTAGATCGCGTACGTGACGCCCGCGCCGAGCGCGAGCAGCACGCCCGCCGTCTCCAGGCCGCGCGTGCCGCCGCCGAGCAGCACGAGCGCGGCGCCCGCGCTGGCGAGCGCGAGCGCGAGCGCCTTGGAGGGCGTGACGCGCTCGCGGCCGAGGACGACCGCGCCGCAGAACACGAGCGCCGGGTAGGTGTACAGCAGCAGCGACGTCAGCGACGCGTCGATGCGCTCGAGCGCCGAGAAGAAGAGGCCGGCCTGGGCGGCGTAGCCGATCGCGCCGAGCCCGAGGCAGGCGAGCGTGGCGCGGCGCGACGGACGCAACGCCTGCGACGCCGTACCGCCCGCCGCCGCGCCCGCGGCGCCACGGCGGGCGCCGCCCGGCGCGCGCAGGGCGACGATCGCCCACAGGACGCTCGCCGCGAGCACGAAGCGCGCGGCGAGCAGCGCCGTGAGGCCGAGCCCGGCTGCATAGGCCTCCTTGGCGAAGATCGCCATGAGGCCGAAGCCGACGGCCGAGAGCAGGCACAGCGCGACGCCTGCGGTGCGCCGCTGCGCTTCAGATCTTGCGCCGGATGCCACGCTCGGGGCGTTCGTCGAAGCCGGGGCGCGACTCCGCGCCGTGGCGGTAGGCGAGCACCTCGAAGAGCGCGAATCCTGCGAGGAGGGCGATGAACGTGAGCATGCGTCGATGATCGACGTTTGTGTGCTCTAGCGGTAGCCTTGGTTGTCTTGACGACCTCAAGGGATCGCCTATGAATCTCCAGCAGCTGCAGTATGTCCTCGCGTCGCTCGAGCACGGCTCGTTCAGCGCCGCAGCGCAGGCGCTGCACCTCGCCCAGCCGTCGCTGTCCGAGCAGATCCGGCTGCTCGAGGCCGAGCTCGGCGTCGCGCTCTTCCAGCGCGTCGGCCGCGGCCTCGTCCCGACCGAGGCCGCGCGCGCGCTGCGCCCGCACGCCGAGGCAGCGCTGGCCGCCGTCGAAGCCGCCCGCGCGTCGGTCGGCGCCGTCCGCGAGCTGCGCGCCGGCACGGCGGCGTTCGGCACGTTCGGCACCGCGCGCACCTACCTGGGCACCGACCTCGTCGAGGACTTTCGCCGCAGCCACCCCGACGTGCGCGTGCGCATCGTCGGCCAGAACTCCTCCGAGACCGTCGAGGCGATCCGCGACGGCGAGCTCGAGGCGGGGCTCGTCGTGCTGCCGGTCGACGACCGCGGCCTGGAGATCCGCCCGGCGATGCGCGACGAGGTGCTCTACGTCTCGGGCGATCGCGGGCGGTTGCGTCTTGCGATGACGATGCAGCGCCTGGCGAGCGCTCCGCTGATCCTCTCCGAGGCGAGCTGGGGCAGCGAGGACCCGACGCGGCGCCAGCTGCGCGAGCTCGCCCAGCGCGCCGGCGTGACGATCGAGCCGCAGATCGACGTGGAGGACGTCGAGGTCGCGCTCGAGCTCGCCGCCCGCGGCCTGGGCGACACGATCGCGCCGGCGGGGATGCTGCGCCGGCTGGCGTCGAGCGAGCTCGGCTGGGTTCCGTTCGCCGAACCGATCTACGAGACGTTCGCCTTCACCTGGCGCCGCGGCGCGCAGCTCTCCCCGGCGACGAAGGCGTTCATGACGTTCGCCGAACGGCGGCTGGACGCGCTCGCGGAGCTCCTGCGCAGCGAGCCGCCGCGCCGGCGCGCGCCGCAGATCCACTCGACCAGCTCGACAGCCGGCTCGTAGAGCGCGTCAGTCGCGACGCGGCGCGGCGGCCGGGCCGCGCAGCCGCCGCAGGACGCGGTCGGCGATGCTCGGCGACAGGCCGTTGAGGATCCCCATGCCCCGCACGAGCCGACGGTAGTGCAGGTGGCGGCTGTCGCGCTCGACGGCCCGGATGATCCGCTGCGCGAGCGCGTCGGGGGACGCGGCGGCGGGACCGCCGCGATACCACGCGGGCATCCGCGCGCGCTGGTGGTCGTGCAGCGAGGTGCGGATCTCACCGGGATAGACGGTGGTGACCGAGACGCCGCTGCCGGCGAGCTCGTGGCGCAGCGCCTCGGCGAACATCCGCTGCGCGGCCTTCGTCGCGCTGTAGGCCGCTGCCCCGGGAAAGCCCCGCAGCGCCACGCCGGAGGACATCACGACGACGTGTCCGCTGCCCTGCTCGAGCATGAAGGGCAGCGCCGCCTGCACCGTGTGCACGGTGCCGAGCCAGTTGACGGCCGTCATGTGCTCGATCTTCTGGAGGCTCTGCTCGGCGACCGGCTCGTAGTGCGCGATCCCCGCATTCGCGACCAGCAGATCGAGGCGGCCGGCGGCAGCGACGAACGTCTCGACGGCGGTGGCGATCGAGGCCGGCAGCGCGACGTCGCAGATCAGCGGGTAGTGGGTGCCGGGCAGCTCGGCGGCGAGCGCTTCGAGGTCCGCCGCCGAGCGTGCCGCAAGGCCGACGGTCGCGCCGCGCTGCGCGAGCCCGCGGGCGACGGCGAGGCCGATCCCGCGCGAGGCGCCGGTGACGAGCGCGCGGGTGCCGGCTGCGATCTGCACGCGAGGCGATGCTAGTGCTGAACTTCGCGCCCGCGCTCCTTGCGGCGGTAGGATCGCTCGAGATGGCCACCGAGCACGCGACCGTCGCCGAAGAGGAGTACCTCCAGACGCTGTTCTGGCTGCAGGAGGCCAAACTGCCGATGACCGGGGCCAACGTGGCCCGCGCGATGCAGCTCTCGGCTCCGACGGTGCACGAGATGATCGGTCGCCTCGAGCGCGACGGCTACATCACGCGCGCCCACGACAAGATCATCAGCTTCACGCCCAGCGGACTGGATCACGCCGAGGGCGTGGTGCGCCGCCACCGGCTCATCGAGCGCTTCCTGACCGACGTGCTCGGCATCCCGTGGGACGAGGTCCACGAGGAGGCCGAGCGCCTCGAGCACGCGATGAGCCCCGTGCTCGAGGAGCGGATGCTGGCCGCGATCGGCGACGCGAAGACCTGCCCCCACGGGCATCCGATCACCGCCGGCTCGCGGATCGACGGCGTGCCGCTGGCGGACGTCGCGCAAGGCGCGAAGGTCACGATCCTGCGCTTCGAGAACGAGGCGGAGGATCTGCTGCACTACCTCAAGGACGCCGGCGTCGAGCCCGGGATGAAGGGCATCGTGGCGGCGACCTCGGGCGACGAGGTCACGGTGAGCTGCGAGGACGGGCGCGAGTGCAGCGTCACCTTCTCCGTCGCCGAGACCGTCTCGGTGCTCGCCGACCCCTCGCCGCCGTCGCGCATCGCGCTGCCCGAGCAGCTCGTGCTCGCGCGCGAGCGCTACGGGCGCTAGCGGATAGCTCGCGCGGCCTCAGCGACCGATGACGCGGCCGATCGCGAGCGCGACCACGATCACGACGGCGGCGATCACCAGCAGTGTCCAGAACGCCGCCTCGAGCAGCGTCCCGAGGCCGAAGATCGCGATCAGCGCGATGATCAACAAAAGCCAGAGCACGTCGCCGGTGATACCCGCGGCCGGGTGGCGCTATCGCGAAGCTGTCATCCTGCGGACCGGCGGCTACGCGGCGGCCTGCGTTCCTGTCAGCGACCGGTACGCCTCGGCGAGACGCTTGACGCCCTCGCCGATGCGGTCGTTGGTCACCCCGGAGTACGCGAGGCGCAGCGTGTTCTCGCCTCCCTCCAGCAGGAAGTCGCTGCCCTTGACGAACTGCACGCCGCGCTCGGCGGCGGCCGCGAGGAGGGCGCTGACGTCGGTGCCCTCGGGCAGCTCGACCCACATGAAGTAGCCGCCCTCGGGCAACTGGTAGCGCGCCTCGGGCAGGTGCTCCTGCAGCGCGGCGTCGAGCGACGCGACGCGCTCGGCGAGCGCGGCCTTGACGGTCGAGATCGCGCCGTCGATCGCGCCCGACACGCAGAACTCGTACACGATCGCCTGGGCGACCATGTTCGGCGAGATGTAGGTGTTCGTCGCGAGCTTGGCGATCCGCGCGATCAGGTCGGCCGGGCCGACGAGGTAGCCGACGCGGATCCCGGGGCAGACGGTCTTGGAGAACGACGAGGCGTAGACGACGGTGTCGGCCGTGTCCTGCTCGAGCATCGTCGGCAGGTCGTCCCCGCTGAAGCGGATGTGCCGGTACGGGTCGTCCTCGAAGAGCAGGAAGCCGCCGTCGGCGGCGAGCGACAACAGCCTGACCCGCTTGTCCTGCGAGAGCGTGTAGCCGGCCGGGTTCTGGAAGTTGGGAATGACGTGGGCGAGCTTCGGCACGGTCCCGCCGTCGACGAGCAGCGCGAGCTCGTCGACGTCGATGCCGTCGGTCTCGAGGTTCACCATGCGCACGTCGGCGCCGAGGCCGCGCAGGTTCAGCAGCGTGCGGTCGTACGTGGGCTTCTCGACGACGACGGCGTCGCCCGCCGCGACGACGGTCGCGAAGAGGAAGGCGTCGGCCTGCATCGAGCCGTTCGTGACGAGCACCTGCGCCTCGTCGACGCCGTGCTGCTCGGCGATCCAGCGGCGCAGCGGGACGTACCCGATGCTCGTCCCGTACGCGGTCGCGCCGCCGGGGTCGTTGGTGAAGGCGCGCGTGGCGGCGTCGCGCAGGCCGTCGACATCGACGATGTCCAGCGAGGGCGCTCCGCGGGCGAAGGAGATCGTGTCCGAAGCCATGCGCGGACGATAGCGAGCGCCTCGCGCAGCGGCTCGCAGGGCTGCGACCCTTGCGGCGGTGCAACTGCTCGCCACCGAGCACGTCTGGGCGCTGCTCGTCACGGCGGCGCTGGCCCTTGCGGCGGCGCGCCTGCCGCGCGGCCGCTGCGGGCGCTGGGCGGTGCCGGCGTCGCGCGCGCTCGCGCTCCTCGTCCTCGCCGCCTACCTCACCGATCACACGGTCGCGGCGTCACGCGGCATCTGGTCGGTGCGGCTCTACCTGCCCCTGCACCTGTCCGACGCGGCGACGATCGCCGCCGTGCTCGCGCTGTGGACCGGGCGGCGGCCGCTCGTCGAGCTGACCTGGTTCTGGGGCCTGACCGGCTCCTTGCAGGCGACGCTCACCCCCGACCTGCCCCATCGCTTCCCGGACCTTTTGTTCTTCACGTACTTCCTGACCCACGGCGGGGTCATCGTGGCTGCGCTGCTGCTCGTCGCGGGGCGCCGGATCGAGCCGCGGTCGGGCGCCGCTGCGCGCGCGTTCGCCGCGACCCTCGCGGTCGCGGCAGCGGCCGCCGCGGGCAGCCTCGCGACGGGCGGCAACTACATGTTCCTGCGCCGCAAGCCCGACGACTCGCTGCTCGACCTGCTGGGGCCGTGGCCGTGGTACATCGCGGTTGCGGGGCTGCTCGCCCTGGCGATGTTCGTCGTGCTCGAGCTGCCGTTTCGCGCCCGCGAACGCCGCTGAGCGGCTCGGGCTGCGGCCCCTCGCTCAGTACGCCGTCGCGAGCGCCAGCGGGAAGACCGCGCCCGCGCCGCGGCGGCGCAGCTGCCCGCCGACCATCGCGATCGTCCAGCCGCTCAGGCGCAGGTCGTCGAGCAGCAGGCCGCCCTCGGCCGGGGGCTGCCCGGCGATGCGGAACGCCCCGCGGACGTTGGCCGCCTGCAGGGCGGCGTTGGACATCTCGCGCTGCGGCGGCCGGTCGGCGATCCGCTCGACCAGCGGCAGGTACGCGATCCCGAGCATCTGCGAGAGCCGGCGCGCGAGGTCCTCCACGACGCCGGGGTGGGTCGCGGAGGGCACGGTCGCGATGTAGCGCACGGGCGGGTTCCAGGCCCGTACGAGCCGTTCGACGGCGTCGGCGAGCTCGTCGGAGAAGCGGCCCTCGCGCAGGCCGGCCTGCACGACCGGCGACCAGCCGCCGTCGCCCAGGCGCGCGAGCGCGCGGCCCTCCTCGACGACGACCTCGGGCGCGATCTTGCGCATCCGCCCCTCGGCGTCGGGCGCCATCTTCTTGGTGTCGAGCGTGAGCGGCTGCGAGCGCAGGTGGTCGATCGCCGCGCGCACGAGGCCGGGGTCCAGCGGGGCGTCGTAGCGCGGCGCGGTGCAGATCGAGCAGCGCCCGCAGTCCTGCGGCCCGGGGTCGTCGAGCTCCTCCTGAAGTGCGCGCATCAGGCAGCGCCCGTCGGCGCCGAAGCTCGCCATCGTCGCCTGCTCGCGGCGGCGCAGCTCGGTGATGTGGGCGTAGCGCTCGGCGTCGTACTGCCACGCGCTGCCCGGCGCGCGAACCCAGCGGCTGCCGTCACGCGCGACCGCGCCCTCGACGTCGAGCACCTTCAGCATCGCGTCGATGCGACCCCGGCCGAGGTTGACGATCGCCGTCAGCTCGGGCGTCGAGGCGCCCTCGGAACCGAGCTCGTCGAGGTGCTCGAGCACGCGCTCGACGAGCTCGCGGCGCGGGAACGCCTGCTCGATGAAGAAGTCCTGGATCCGGCGGTCCTCGGCGCCGCGCAGCAGGACGACCTCCGCGCGCTCGATCGCGCGGCCGGCGCGGCCGACCTGCTGGTAGTAGGCGATCACCGAGCCGGGCGCCTGGTAGTGCACGACGAAGCCGAGGTCGGGCTTGTCGTAGCCCATCCCGAGCGCGCTCGTCGCGACGACGGCCTTGAGGTCGTTGGCGAGCAGTCGATCCTCGACGGCGATCCGCCGCTCCGTCTCGATCTCGCCCGTGTAGGCCTCGGCCGCGATGCCGTGGTCGCTGAGCCAGCCGGCGACCTGCT